>JAJXTK010000469.1 GCA_021783935.1 Myxococcales bacterium
TCTTGTGTGCGCGCGCTCTCCCTCACGACCTCGCTGCTCGTGTCCCTCGCGGTGCTCGCGCCCTCGGGCGCGGCGCGCGCGCAGCGCCTCGAGACCGGCGCGGCGGCGCGTGCTCTCGGGGCGCCGGCCGTCGCGCTGCTCACCGCCAACGCGCCGATCGTCTCGGCCTTCGTCGAGACGCCGCCCGGCGTCGATCCGGTCGCCTACGGGCTCTGGCCGATCGTGCCGGGCATCGCGGTGCTGCGCGGCGACGCCGCGGCCGTCGCCGGCTTCGCGCGGGCGCACGCCGACTGGCCCATGGAGATCGCCCCGCCGCTGCGCACGAAGCTCGACCTCGCGGTGCCGTACATCGGCGCGAGCCCCGCGAAGCTCGGCGGCGCGCTCGACGGTGCGGGGGTCTACGTCGGCATCGTCGACACGGGCGTCGATCCGATGCACCCCGACTTCCTCGACGCCGCGGGGCACACCCGCATCGCGTGGCTGCTCGATCTTTCGCAGGCTCCGCGGTCCGGCAACACGCTCGATCAGCGCTACGGCGGGCGCGTCTTCGATCGCGCCGCCATCGACGCGATCGTCGCCGCCGGCGCGCGCTCGAGCGAGGTCCCCGACGACTGGGACGGCCACGGCTCGCACGTCGCGGGCATCGCCGCCGGCGGTGGCGGCCCCGGCAAGCGGTACGTCGGCGTCGCGCCCGCGGCCGAGCTCGTCGTCGTGTGCGCGAGCCGCGATCGCAGCGGCGCGATCCAGGAGGCCGACGCGGTCGAGGGGGCGGCGTTCGTCTTCGACATGGCGAAGCAGGACGCGCGCGCGGCGGTGGTGAACCTCTCGCTCGGCAGCCAGTTCGGTCCGCACGACGGCAGCTCCGATTTCGAGAAGGGGCTCGCCGCGCTCGCCACCGGCCCCGGGCGCGCCGTGGTCGTGGCCGCGTCGAACGAGGGGAGCTGGCCCTGGATCCACGCGAGCGTGCGCGTCACGCCGGGGGCGCGCTTCGACGTGCCGATCTCGCTCCCCGGCAAGGACGGCGCCTCCGCCCCCTACGACGACGGCGCCACCACGATCTACGTCTACGTGAAGAACCGCGACGGCGGGCGCCTCAGCATCGGCCTGCGCGGCACCAAGGGGGAGTCTTGGATGGATCCGGTCGACGCCGGCGGCTCCTACCAGACGACCCCGGCGGGCGGGCTCAAGGTGATGCTCGCCAACGACGCGCCCGACTCGAAGGACATCCCGAACGGCTCGCACGGCGCGTTCGCGGTGATCTGGGGAAAGCCGATCCCGGCGGGCACCGTCACGCTCACCTTCGCGGGGGACGCGTCGGCCGAGGTCTGGCTCCAGGGCGACGGCCAGGCGCTGCAGCCGCCGGGCGCGCCGACGCTGGTGCACGGCGGCCAGGTCGAGGGGACGATCGGCATCCCCGCGAGCTCGGACGCGCTCATCTCCGCAGGCTGCGTGGCGGTGCGGCAGAAGTACACCGACGTGCTCGGCGGGGTCGAGACGATCCCGGACTCGCCGGTCGGTACGCGCTGCTTCTTCTCCAGCGCCGGCGCGAGCACCATCGGCGCGATGCGGCCCGACGTCCTCGCGCCCGGGCTGTTCGTGATCTCGACCCTCGCGGAGCGCGCGTACGAGGCCGCGCCGCTCGGCGAGTTCGACAACAGCACGATCGTCGATCGGCACCACGGCGCGCTCTCGGGCACGAGCATGTCGTCGCCGTTCGTCGCGGGCGCCGCGGCGCTGCTCTTCGAGCGCGATCCCACGCTCGACCAGGAGGGCGTTCGCGCGGCGCTGCAGGCCGGATCGAGGCCGCTGGCCGACGACGGCGGCGATCCGCTGCTCACGCGCGACTACGCGAAGGGCGCCGGCATCCTCGACGTCTCGGGCGCCCTCGCGGCGCTCGATCGCCGCGCGGCGCCCCCCCCGGCGCAGAGCGCGCAGCTGCGCATCGGCAGCTCGTTCTTGCCGAGCGATCGCACGCCGGTGAGCGTGGTGGCGCTCGCGCGCGACGCCGACGGGCTCCCCGCCGACGTCCCCGGCGGGCTCACGCTCACGCTGATCGGCGCCGAGCTGCTCGCGCCGATCGCGCACCCGGTGACGGGGCTCTACGAGCTGCGCATCGCCGCGCCCGACAACGCCGGCGGCACGACGGCCACGCTCCGCATCGACGGCCTCGCGGACGGCGCCGTCGAGCGCACCTTGCCCATCGCCGCCGATCGCTGGGACGCGCACTACGGCGTCACGGCGGCGGGGGGCTGCGGCCTCGCGCGCGCCCGCGGTGCTTGCTCGAGCGGCGCGGTGGCATCGCTCGCGCTCGCGCTCACGGCGCTTCGGCGTAGATCGCGATCTCGTAGCCGTGCGGCAGGGTGAGCGGAGGGTCGGGCGCCCACGGGTGCTCGGGATCTCCCGCGTTCCACCCCACGACGAGCACGGCGGCGGCGCCCTCGAGGTGGCGCACGTCGACGGCGATCTCGCGCAGGCGTTCCACCATGGCGACCGGCACCTCGCCGACCTTCGTGCCCTCCGCGTCGAGCTTGAGCACCGCCCAACGGAACGACGCGCCGATCTCCCATTTCAGCTCGATCTCGAGGCCCGACGGCCGGGGCTCGCCATCGAGATCCACGCGCGCGTAGGTCGCGCCGGTCGGCTCGATGCCGCGCGAGACGAGCAGCCGCCGCGGCAGCGTCGACGCGGGGACGGCCCACTCGAGCGGCGGCTTCGCGATCGGATCGAAGGCGCGCGCGACGGTGAAATCCAGCAACAGCGCGTCGAGCGTAGTGTGCTGCTCCTTCATCGTCTCGCGCAGCACGTCGAACAGATCGATCGCGTTCACGAAGTGCGCGCTGGTCGGTTCGCCCCCGTCTTCTTGGGGCCCGAACGCGAGCCCGGCGTGCTGCGACGCGAGCCCTTCGAGCGCGGGGACGAGCGCGCCGCCGCCGCCGCTCCGCGTGCGATCGAGCCAGGTGGCGAGCGCATGGGGCCCCTCGGCCGACGCGGTCAGGGCGCGGAACGGCGCCTTCTCGAAGCGCGCGTGCGCGTCGTGGTCGGGGGCGCACCCCGACGCGAGATCCGCGAGGTACCGAGACAGGCCGTCGACCACCACGCGGGTCTCGGCGACGTCGACCCCCGCCGCGCGCGCCTCGGCCACGCCCCACGCGAGCCCTCGGGCGAGCGGACATCGTCCGCCGCCGAGGGCGTTCGCGTCGACCAGCAGGAACGCCGGCGCCGCGTCGCGGTCCGAGAGCAGATCGAGCGGCCCGCGACCGATGGCGACCCCGTCGTACGCCTCGACCCCCTCGGGCAGCGCGTCGACGACGTAGAGGTCGAGTCGTCCATCGCGGCCGCGGTCGTGCTCCACGAGCGGGGCCGGCATGCCGATGCCGTCGACGATCAGCCCGTAGGCCTCCACGGCCGCGTCCCGCAGCATCGCGAGCGGCACGCGCGCGGCGCCTCGGGCGCACACCGGCGCCATGGGGGAGCAGCTCGCGAGCTCGGCCTTGGGGCGAGCGGTGGGCGGGCCGAAGGGCGGCCCTGCGTCGCTGCGGTGCCGCGTGGCGCCCGAGGCCGTCGCCGGCGCCAGCAGGGCGAGCGCGCCAGCGAGCAGCGCGAACGCCGGGCAGATGCGGGCGATTTGACAGTCGCGCGCCCCCCCCCGTACAACCGTTCTGATCGACGCACAGAGCGCGTGTGAGCGATTTCGGTCCGCGCGGCGGCCACGCCTCGCGGCGTTCATCGGCGCCCCCCGAACGCGCTCGGGGGCGCTGTCATCGTCGCCTGGAGACGGCCTTGCACCCCGAAAAACCAGCCGGTCCGACGCACGCGGTAACGTTCGACCTTTCGCGTGGTGAAGTCCACCTCGACCTCCCACCCGGAGAAGACCACGCGGGCAGCCTGGTGGTTCCCGGCGACGCGCTCGCGTCCTTGGCCCAGGCGGCGGGCGCGGCGGCGGCGGTCGAGTTCGGGCGCGCGCTCGGCCATCGGCTCGGCGCGCGCGTGTCGGCGCGGCTCGAGGCGGGGGTGCGCGAGGCGTCGATCGACGCGGTCGCCTCGGCGATCGGCGGCGAGCTGGCGGTTGCCGGGCTCGGCGTGCTCACCGTGGAGCGCTGGGGGCGCGCGCTCGTCATCGTCGTGGAGGGGGGCTCGCTCGGCGCCGGCGTCGCGGCCGATGCGCTCCGCGCGGCGGCGATCGAGGGGATCTTCTCGCGCGCGGCGGGGCGTGAGCTCGGCGCGACGCCGCTCGCGCGCGACGGTGCACGCCTGCGGGTGCTGGTGGCCAGCGCGGCGAGCGCGGCGCGCGCCCGCGCGTGGCTCGACGAGGGGGCGTCGTGGGGTGACGTGATCACGAGGCTGCACGGCGCCAAGGGCGCCGGCTCCCAGGAGGCGTCCGCGTGACGGCCCAAACGCAGATCGAGAAGCTCGAAGCGCTGCTCGCGCGCGTGCAGCGTAACGCCGCCGTGCCGCGGCCGCCCCGCGTGGTGCCCATCGAGGTGTCCTCGCTGCCCGCCCCCTCGTCGGCTGAAGAGGCGGTCACCCGTCCCGTCGATCGCCTGCACCTCGCGGCGGAGGCGCTGGCCGCACATCGCCCGGCGGCCGAGGAGGGCGTGCACGTCGAGGCCGCCGCTGCGGTCGCGGAGTTTGCGCAGGTCGCCGAGCCGCCGCCCGTCGAGGCGGCAGCGCCCGCGGTCACCGAGGCGCCGCCCGAGCTCGCGAGCGGGGAGTTCGAAGTCGCCGCCGAGGCCCCGGCGATCGAGGTGGCGGGCGAGGCGCCGGCCCTCGAGCTGGTTGAGATCGGCGCGGCCGAGGAGCTCCCCGAGGGGGAGGAGGTCATCGACCTCACCGAGCTCGCGGTCGACGAAGAAGAGCTCGTCGCGGCCGAGGAGATCGAGCATCGCGCCGCCGAGGCGGTCGCGGCGCCCGCCGTCGAGCCCGCCGCGCGCGAGAGCGAGCCGCCGGTCATGGAAGAGGCGCACGAGCTCGAGGCCGCCGCCGAGGAGGCGCCGCCCGAGTCCGGCCGCGCGCTGGTGGCCGCGCCGCACGAGAGCGCGCGCGTGCAGGTCGCCGCGAAGGTCTCCGAGGTCCCGTCGCCGGCGCCGATCGAGTTCGAGCCGTTCGCCCCGCCCCCTGCGGCCGAGCCCGCGCCGTTCGCCCCGCCCCCCGCGGTCGAGCTCGCCGAGGCCGCGCGAGCGCCGAGCGTCCATCCCGAGGCAGCGCCCGCGGTCGAGCTCGAGGTCGCCTTCGCGCCCCCCGCGCCGCCGCCCTTCGAGGCGCGCCCGCCGAGCGTGCACCCCGAGGCCGCGCCGGTCGTCGAGCTCGCGCCGGAGGCCGCGCGTG
>JAJXTK010000470.1 GCA_021783935.1 Myxococcales bacterium
CGGGACAGGCCTTCTTGTTCGACGCGGCGATGGCCGAGGCCGCGCGCGAGGGGGGCAAGCGCAAGGGGGGCGGCTCGACGTGGATCATCGTCGGCGCGCTGGTGGTTGCGGCGGCGATCGGCGGCGGCGTGCTCGCGAGCTCTGGCAACCGCGGCGCCACGGTCGCGGGCTCCGCGAGCAGCGCGACCGACGGCACGAGCGGCGCCTCGCCCGACGACGCGGTGCTGTTGAAGGCCAAGTCGCTGCGCGAGAACGGCCAGGTCATGGCCGCGCACGACATGCTCATGGAGCTGCCGCTCGAGTCGAAGGCGCGCAGCGACGCGCGCTTCGTCGACATCGAGAACGCGTGGTGCGACACGGTCGCGCGCAACGCGGCCTCGGGCAACGACGACGTGCGGCAGGACGCCTGGTCGCGCATCGACAAGAGCGGCGCCGACCCGGTGCACAAGGAGGCGGCGCGCCGCACGCTCTTCCCGAACGCCGCGGCCTCGGCCACGACGGCGGCGCCGACCATGACGGTCGCGATGGCGGTCGACGGCGGCGGGGCCCCCACGCCCCCCACCGCGACGACCACCCGACCGGCGCCGACGCAGACCGCGACGGCCACGACGGCCGCGACTCCGACCGCCACGATGACGGCGCCGCCGCCGACGGCGACCACGACCGCGAAGCCGACCGCGACGGCCACCGCGCCGGCGGCCACCGGCGGCGGGTGCCCCTCCTTCAAGGGCGACTACATGGCCGCCTTCAAGGCGCGCGACTACGCGTGCGTCCGATCGATCCTGCTGCCGGCGCTCAACTCGGGCAGCATCAGCGCCGGCCAGGCGCGCGTGCTCAAGGCCGCGTGCAACTCGCTCGGCGACATCTCCTGCGAGAAGCGCGCGGCCGAGAAGACCGGCTGAACGCCGCGGCTCAGAGGCGCTGACGGTCGCCGCGCTCCTGCGCCATGTCCGGCGGCACGCACTCGGCGCACTGGCAGAGCGCGCGCAGGTAGCGGAACGTGTAGATGCCGGTGTCGTGGCCGTCGCCCCATGCGATGTGCAGCGCGTACCCGCCGACCGGCTCGATCGTGCGAATGCTGGTGTCGCCGCCCGGCACGAAGTGGACGCTCCCACCGTGCCCCTGACAGCCGGCGCACGGGCAGTAGCCGCGCAGGATCTCGTGCGGGTAGACCCCCTTGTGCCCGTCGGCCCAGTCGATCTCGGTGGTCGTCGCGCGAAACGGGGAGCGGACCGCGGTGGGGGTCGTGCGGGGATCGGCCATGCGAATCCTCCGATGCGCGACGCGCCGCCGCGACGCAACCGCCCGACGCTCAGCGGCGCGCGAGGGCGCGGCGCGCGGCCCGGATCGCGGCGCCGGACGGGCGCGCCCCGAGATGGCCGATCACGTCGCGCGCGAGCCGATCTGCGAGCTCGAGCGCCGCGGCGAGCGCCTCGTCGTCGATCCGCGCGCCGTTCAGCCGCGCGAGCAGGCCCGCCATGAACGCGTCGCCCGCGCCGGTGGCGTCGACCTCGGCACGCGGCCTACCCGCGATCTCGAGCGCGCGCCCGCCGACCCACGCCAGCGCGCCGCGGGGTCCGCGCGTGACGACCGAGAGGCCGCCGCCGCGCATCGAGAGCAGGCGATCGATCGCCGACGCCCCCTCGCCGAGGCCGAGCGCGCGCAGGTCCTCGTCGCTCGCCTTGGCGAGGTCGACCCTCGCGAGCCAGCGCTCGATCGTGGCGCAGGCGAGGTCGGGCTCGGGCCACTGCCAGGGGCGGGCGTTGACGTCCAAGGAGACGCGCATGCCGCGCGCACGCGCCCGATCGAGGAGCGCCTCGGCCGGCCCGCGCGCCGACGCGGAGGCCGCCGCGCTCCCCGACAGGTGCAGGGTCGAGGCGCCATCGAGGGGGAGCTCGTCGAGCTCCTCGGGACCGATCAGGCCGTCGGCGGTGCCCGCGCGGTAGGGGACGAAGCGACGCGCGCCGCCGGGGGCGACGTCGACGAACACGACCGGCGTTCGCAACGGCGAGCGCCGCGCGCGCACGACCACGCCGTCGGCGCGCAGCGCCTCGAGCAGCCCGTCGCCGAGCGGATCGCTGCCGAGCGTGGTGACGAGCTCCACGGGAACGCCCAGCCGCCCGAGCGCGGAGGCGAGGTTCGCCTCGACCCCTCCGACGTGCCGCACGTGACGACGATAGGACGCGAGCCTCGCCCCCGGGACGTCGGCGAAGAAGTCCCAGACCGCCTCGCCGACCACGACGACCCGCGCGCTCACGTGCCCCCCCGTCGCGCGCCGACCGCGTGCGCGTGCAGGCGCACGGCGTCCTCGACGAGCCGCAAGAGCGGCCCCGCACCCGCGGCGTCGAGCGGGTGCGCGTCTTCGGCCGCGAGTCGGTCGAGCAGCGCGCCGTCGATCGCGTCCGCGCCCCGCTGGCCGCCGCCGCAGGCCCGGCACACCACCCCCGAGGCCGCCGCCGACACGAACGCGGCTCGCCCCGGTGGGCGCGCCTGCCCGCACCGCACGCATCGCCCGAGCTCGAGCCCCCAACCGAGCGCGCCGAGCAGCGCGAGCCCGAAGCGCGCGAGCGCGACCACGCCGTCCTGCCCCCGCTCGAGCCCGTCGTAGAGCCGTTCGAGCGCGGCGAACACCGCCGGCTCGGGCGCGTGCGGGGGGGAGAGCTCGCGCGCCCATCGCGATCCCGTGCCGGCGCGCTCCATCGCGTCGGCCGACTCGAGGAGCCGCGCGCGCGCGACGTCGATGACCGCCGCGCGCAGGCTCGACAGCTCCCCGGCGCCCGCGACGAGCTCGACCCCGAGGGTGTGGAAGGGATCGAGCACCATCGGCGATCGACCGCGCCGCGCACGCGCGTGCCTGGCGAGCGCGGAGAGCAGCCCCGAGCGCTCGCCGAACAGCGACACGATCGCGTCGTCTTCGCCGTACGGCGAGACGCGCAGCAGGAAGGCTCGATCGCGCCGCGGCGGCGGGCGCTTCACGCGCCGAGCGCGAGGCGCGAGGCCGACGTGCGCGAGGAGACCTCGGTCGGCAAATCGCGACCACGCGGCTTCAGGACGAAGCTGAGCGCCATGGTGCAGAGCACGAGCAGCAGCACGAAGGCGACGGCGACCCCTACGCGACGGGTCTCGCGACGAGCGGCGACCTGGCTGACCGGCACCGGCGCGACGTACGGGACGCGGCGCGCCGAGCTGTATTGCGCGAGCACGTCGTCGGCGTCGGTGCCGACCGCGCGGGCGTACGCCTTGAGGAAGCCGCGCACGAAGACCTCCCCAGGCAGGTCGTCGAACCGGTCCCCCTCGAGCCGCTCCAGCGAGGGGAGCGGGATGCGCGTCGCGCGCGAGATCTCTTCGAGCGACATGCCGCGAGCCTCACGCTCGCTGCGCAGGCGCGCGCCGATCGATCCCGACGCCGCGCCGGGGGCGGCGACGCGCGGGAATCGACGCCCCGAGAGCGGGGCGCTGAGGTCGATGGGCGCAACCATGAGCGCACCGTGAGTAACGCACGGCCGATCCCCGGTCAACCGCCAATTTCTTGGCCCGCGCGCGTGTCAGATGCCACACTGGCCTGATTTTCAGGCTTGATCGTCGGGGTTGCCGCGCAATTCATCCTTAACGCCGAGCAAACCGTAGAGCTTCCGCAGCGCCTCGACGTCGGGGATTTCGAGCTTTTCGTCTGCAATGCGGACGTACTCGCCGTCGCGCAGCTGCTGGACCGTACGCTTGACCGTGTCGACGTCGAGGCCGACGCGCGACGAGAGCTCCAGCGGCGTGACGACGACGGCCCCCCCGCCCGCGCCGCCGGCGGCGAGCTTGAGCAGCGCCGAGACGACCTTGGACTGGGTGTCGCGGATCATCGTGAACTCGATTTGGTCCTCGAGCTCCCGAAGGCGCCGGACGAGCTGCTGGAGCACGCGCGACGCGATGGCCGCGTTGTTCTGGAGGAGCGTCCGGAAGGTCGACTCGGCGAGCGCCAGCGCGACCCCTTCGCTGAGGGCGACCGCCGTCGACGAGCGGGTCGAGCCCGGGACCAGCGCCGACTCGCCGAACAGGTCGCCCGGCTTGAGCACCACGAGCGAGCGCTCGACGGTGCGTACGCGCTTCAAGAGCCGGATGCGCCCCTCGTGGAGCAGGAAGGCCTCGCTCCCGGGCTCCCCCTCGCGGAAGAGGATTTCGCCTGCCACGAAGCGTCGGCCGAAGCGCTCGATGAGCCTCGCGTCGGGGGCGATCAGGTCTTCCATGGCAGCGCGCGGACGCTAGCACGCGGGCGCGGCGTGGTCAGTCCGCGAAACGGAGCATGCCGACGAGGCGCGCCGACTCGAGCGCGCGGATCGCCTCGGCCGCCGTGGCGCCCGAGACGGCGATCGAGCGCAAGAGCGCGCGCGCGGCGACGGGCGTCTTGGCGAGGGCGAGCGCCTGCTCGACGCGCGGCGACCAGCCGGCGTCGCGCAGGCCGGCCGTGGCGTCGACGGCCACCAGAGCGCGCTCGGCCCACGGCGCCCAGCGGGCGTTGGCCGCGCGCTCGTCGAGCATGCGCGCGACGCCCCCCTCGACGATGACGCCGACCGGCAGATCGAGCGGAAACTCCACCTTGGTCGGGGTCGCCCCCTCGTAGAACGACAGCGCCCCCTCGGCCCACGTGAACAGCTCGGCGACCTTGTCGCGCCCCTGCTCCTCGAGCGCGCGGAACATCTTCATCGTGTCGACGAGCCCGAGCCCCATGAGCGCCTCGCCGAGGCGGCCGTTGAAGCGGGGCAGGACGGCGAGCGCGAAGTCGAGATCGCTTCGCTCGAGCATCCCCCGCGCGACGAGGTACTCGCCGAGCAGCTCCGTGGCCTCGCTGGAGGGCACGTAGAGCAGGCGGCCGTTGACGAAGTAGACCTCCTTGCGGCGCTCGCCCGACTGCGCGAGCAGGATGCCGCTCGCACGGCGGCTCGCCACGTACGCGAGCGCGCCCGCGGCCCCAGGCTCGAGCGCGCCCCCGATCGCGGGATCGTACTGCTCTGCCGCCGGCCCCTGCCAGGCCACCGAGCCGGGCCCCTCGATCCTGGAGGTCACCCTGCTGCGCGGCATCAGCAGGCGCGCGAGCTCCTCGATGTCGCCGATCGGCACGTAGCCGGTGCCGAAGAAGTCGACCTGGTCCTCCCCCTCCACGCGCCCGGTGGCCACGAGCTCGACGAGCTTCGCGTAGGTGAGCGGGCCGTAGATGTGACCGTCGCGAGTCTTCACGTGCGAGGGGGCCGGCGCGAACGGGGCGGTGGTGCGCTGGCTGAGGGCCGGCTCGGGCCCGTCGTCCGGGTAGTCGCTGACGAACGCCGTGCGCACG
>JAJXTK010000471.1 GCA_021783935.1 Myxococcales bacterium
AGAGACCGGACGCGAGTCGCCGCCGGGGACGGGCCTCACCAGGGCGTTCGGCGTCTTCCAGACCACGACGTGCGTGGTGAGCGCGTCGTAGCAGCCGTCGCCGTCCCACTTCATGGCGAGCCCTTGATAGCCGGTGCTGCCGCCGTGGCAGCCGATCGACTGGCACGCGGCGCTGCCACCGTTGGAGAAGACGTCGCGGTAGAGATCGCAGAAGCGCGTGCCGACGGCCGCGTCGTCGACCACGCGCGGCGTGCACGTGAAGGCTCCATCGCCAGGCAGATCAGCGTCGGCGGCGGTGTCGAGCGCGACATCCTCTGCCGCGTCAGCGCCATCTGCACCGAGGTCGGCGGCAGCGTCGTCGGCGTCGGCCTCGGCGTCGGCGTCGGCGAGAGCGTCCGCGCTCGTGTCTCGGCCGGCGTCGAGCATCGCGTCGAGCCCGGCATCGCTCGCGGCGCTCTGGCTCGAAGATGAGGAGCACGCCGGGGCCGCGAGCGCCGAGAGCATCGCCGCAGAGACGCAAGCCAGCAATCCCCACGCGCGCAGCGATCGATCGGCCAAGGCGTGCAGCGTAGCCGATCGCCGCCGGGGGGCGAGCCACGCCGGTCTCCAAGGCGCATCAAGGCGCGACGACGCCGTCGCTCCGATCGCGGGCGATCGCGTCGATCAGCTCACGTACGCGCGCGTCGCCGGGCGACAGCGCGAGCGCGACGCGCGCGTGCGCCTCGGCGTCGTCGAGCCGTCCGAGCCGACGCAGCGCCTCGGCCAGATCGGCGTGCGCGCGCAGCGAGCCGGGGTCGTCTTCCAGCGCCTCGCGGTAGGCCTCGACCGCGAGATCGGCGCGGCCGCGTGCGAGCTCCGCGTTGCCGATGGCGATCGAGGTGCCGACGTTCGCGAGCAGCGCGCGCGAGCGACGAAGCGCCGAGAGCGCCCCCTCGGCGTCGCCCGCCTCGAGCCGCGCGAGGCCGAGATCGAGCGCCGCCTCGCCGGAGCCCGGATCGATCCGCGCGCTCTTGCCGAGGAGCGCCACGCGCGCTTCGGGGAGCGCGTCGAGGGCGCGCGTGCGAAGGCGCGCCGAGAGCCAGCTGCGAGTGGCCAGCGGCAACAAGAGCGAGCACGCCAGCAGCCCGGGCAGCGGTAGCGCACTCGCTGCGAGACCGCGCGAGGGCGCGCCGCGCGCGCGCGTCGGCAGCGCGCCGAAGACGAGGCCGACCACGATCGCGACGGCTGGCTGGCGCAGCGGGCTGTCGGCGACCGCCGCGATCGCGCACGCGACCAGCGACGCCGCCGCCGCGGGCGCGCGGGCGCGCAGGTGCTCGCGCGCGGCGAGGAGCAGCGCGCCCGCGAGCAGCACCAGCGCGAGCGGCCCCGACTCGATCGCCACCTGCAGCCACTCGTCGTGCGCGGTGGTGGCGTTGAGGAAGCGACGCGACGCTTCGCGTGGCGGCAACGTCGCGAGCGCCTCGCCTTGCGCCGCGAGGTAGGCGTGTCCGAAGCGGCCGAGGCCGACGCCGAAGGGGAGCGCCTCGAGCGCCGCCCGCGCGCTCGTGCGCGCGATGGCGAGCCTGCCTCCGAGGGCCACGCCGAGCGGCGCGTCGCGCGGCGTCTCGGCATCCTGCTCGACGTGGACGCCCCTCGCCCGGCCACGGTGCGAGAGCGGCGCGTGCGCCCGCTCGTGCGTCACCAGCGCGACGGTCCCGAGCGCGCCGCCCAAGGCGACGGCGAGCGCCACGGCGGCCACGCGCGAGCGCGGCGTGCCGCGCCGGAGGAACACCATCGGCGTCGCGACGAGCGCGGCGAGCCACCCGACGCGCGAGTGCGAGAGCACGAGCCCGACGAGCTGCGCGAGCAGCGAGAGCGTCGCGAGCGCGAGGAGGCCGCCGCGTCGCCCCCCGACGTGCGCGCGCGCGGCGTCGAGCGACGGCGGGATGGTCACGGCCAGCAAGAGGCCGAGCCAGTTCGGATTGCCCTGCGCCCCCTCGATCCTCATGCCCGAGGCGCCACGCGCGAGCTGTGCGATCGCCATCGCGGCGGCCCCGGCGCCGAGCAAGAGCGCGGTGGTGCGCAGGGTCGCGAGCGCCGAGGCGCGCCCGCGCGAAGCGACCGCGACCGCGAGCGCGCCCGCCGCGATCCAGCTCGCGAGATCGAGCAGACCGCTCGGCGCGCCGAAAATCGCGCTGAGCGCGGACACCGCGCAGAACCCTGCGGCGAGCCGTGCAGCCCGGCCGTGCGCTCGCGGCGACGGGGCGGTCGCGAGCGCCGTCGCGAGCGCGGCCATGGCGACGAGCAGCGCGAGCGCCCGCTTGGCGTCGGCCGCGGGCGCGCTCGGATCGCGCACGAGCCCTGCGACGGCGGCCGCGACGGCCACGCCCGACCCGAGCCCGCGCGCTGCGCGCATCGGCTACTCGACGTCGAGCCCGGCGCGCAGATCGAGCAGCTTGCGGAGCGAGTCGCGCACGAGCGGGCGCTCCTCGCGCGCGAGCGCGCGCCGCAGCAGCGCGGTGACCGACGCGCGGCGATCGCGACGGAGGTAGCGGATCGCGAGATCGCGCTCCATCGACGACGTCGAGGCGAGCGCGTCGAGGAAGCGGAAGAACGACGACTCGGGGTCCCACAGAAAGCGCACGTCCGCGGCCGCGAGGGCGATGGCCGTGGTGCCCGGGCCGGTCGCCTTCTGCCGCTTGTCGAGCTCGGGGTCGAGCCGCTTGCGGACCTCGGGCTCCTTGATGCGGCCGACGAGCCGCGCGTAGGCAAAGAGCCGATCCTCGGGGACGTTGTCGAGATCTGCGAGCAGCGACGCGTCTGCCTTGACGACCCCCTCGCGGGCGAGCGCCACCGCGGCGTGCATTCGAAGCCGCGTGCTCTGGTTGCCGAGCAGCGGCTCGAGCACCGAGGTCGCCGTCGGCTCGGCGAGATCGCCGGTGAGGTCGATGTCGTAGGCGGTGCTCCACGTCTGACCTAGGGCCAGAGACGAGCGGATCGCGCTGACGGCGAGCGGCCCCGCGCCGGCGGGCCTGAGCGTGCCGACCAGGTCGGTGAGCTCGACCCGCCCCTTGGCCCACGTGAGCAGCATGCGCCCGGGGATCTCGGCGACCTTCGCGGTGCGCAAGAAGCCCTCGACCTCCGACAGGCGGCAGCGGCCCGCCTCGACGCACGCCAGCAGCTCCTGCGCGACGCGCAGATCGCCGACCTTGCCGAGCGCGATCGCGGCCTCGAGCTTGGCCGACGCGTCCTTCTTGCCGAGCGGCCCTGCGTAGATGCGATCGTAGAGGAGGTCCTTCTTCGCGCCGTCGCTGAGCGAGAACAGCGAGTAGATCGCCGTCCTTCGCAGGGTCGGATTCGGGTCGTCGACGAGCTTCTCGAGGAGCGGCATCGCCTCGGGCGCGTCGAGCTTTCCGATCGCGGCGACGGCGCTGACGCGCACGTAGTCGTTCTTGTCGGCGAGCGCGCGCTCGAGGAGCGGCAGCCCCTCTGGGCGCTTGACGTCTCCGAGCACGAAGGCGGCGTTCATGCGAATCGCCGCTTGCTTGTGGTCGATGAGCCCCTCAGCGGTCTTGTAGAATGCCTTGGGATCGAGCCGCTCGAGCGCGAAGGCGATGTTGTTCAGCATCCGCGCCTCGCGCACCTTCGGCACCTCGGCGAGCAGCGCCGCGGTGGCTGCCTTGTCGCCGATGCGGCCGAGCGCGTAGACCGCACGGTTGCTCAGGTGCTTGTCGGTGCTCTCGACCAGCGGCACGAGGGCCGACACGAGCTCGGGCGCGCGCAGCTCCGCCGCCGCGAACGTCGCCTCGACCTGCAGCTGCACGTCGTCGCGGCCGAGCGCGTACTTGACCTCGGAGACGAGCGTGTCGCGGGCCATGAGGTGGCGGCTTCGGAACAGCCCGCGGAAGGCCGACAGCGAGAGCCCTGCCTTCTCGTCGTGCAGCGCCGCGCGCAAGAGCGGGGTCGCGCGCTGGTCGCTGAGGGCGCCGAGCGCCTCGAGCGCCGCCGACTTGTTGCCGAGCTCTTCGTCCTTTCGAGCGAGGAGCTTCGCGAGCGGCTGCAAGGAGCTCGCGTCCGGGATGCGCCGGAGCGCCTCGATGGCCGCGGCTCGCACGGCAGGCGACCAAGCCTCGAGCGCCCCCTGAAGGGCCGGCAGCGCCGCGCGATCGCCGAGGCGGCCGAGGAGCGCGGCGCACGAGCGGCGCAGCCCGTCGTCGACGTTGTCGGCGACGCAGCGGGCGAGCGCCTTGGTGCCGCGCTTGCCGAGGTTGAGCACATCGGGGCTCGCCGGCATCTCGCGGGCGGTGACGTTGATGAGCGCGGCCTCGTCGGCCGGAATCGCCGCGAGCGTCGCCCGCCGCTTCTTGGTCAGCTCGTCTTGCGCGCTGATCTCGGCGTCGTCGTCGGCGTCGTCGTCCTCGCCGGCCACCGCGCGCTGCACGACGGCGAGCGTGGGCAAGAGCCCCGCGCAGAGCAGGCCGAGCACCCAGAGCGTCCCGTATCGGCGGCTCATTGCGACAGCACCTCCACCTTGGTCGCACGGCTCTGAACGAGCTTCAGCAGCTCGTCGCGCGCGATGCGCTTGGGCAGGTAGCGGATGCGGGCGCGCCGCCCGGCGCACTTCTGCGGCGAGCCCTCCCAGTCGATGCGATCGACGGCGCGGTTGTCGTAGAGCGCGAGATCGAACGCCTCCTCGCACGTGGCGGTCTTCGGCAGATCGAGCCGGAGCTCGAGCACCGCGCGCGGCTCGTCGGGCGCGACCGGCTCGTCGTGCCGGGGCGCGGCGGCGCAGGGCGAGGCGGCGCACGCCTCGGCGAAGAAGACCAACGGCAAGGCCAGCGTGGAGAGGCGGACGCGCGACATGTGCTCACCTGCCCTCTGCATGGCGCGCACCATAGCCGAATCGCGCGCGCCACGCGGGATTCGCCGGCGCCTCCTCGTGGCCGGCGCACCGCGGCTCGTGCCCGTACGCACGCACCTCAGGCCGCGTCGGTGTCCTCGTCGCCGGCGTCGCCGTCCCCGAGATCGGCGCGCAGCGAGTCGAGGCAGACGAAGATCGCGTCGAGCAGCGCCGCGCCGAGCGCCTGCGAGCGCGAGGGGGACCAGCCGACCCACGGATCGGGGTCGTTCGCGTTGTCCTTGAACGGCATCTCGAGGGTGTACGCGAGGCAGTCGAAGCGCGCGCCGACCCAATTGGCCGCGGTGCGCAGGTCGCCGCCGCCGGGCTCGTCGCGCGCATAGCCGTATTCGTCCTGGAAGTCCGAGTTGGCCGCGAGCAGCGTCTGCTCGAAGAGGTTCTCGAGGAACC
>JAJXTK010000472.1 GCA_021783935.1 Myxococcales bacterium
AGCACCATGACCTCGTGGATCATCGTGAGCTCGAGGTGGGTGTTCGGGTCGTCGAAGGGGATGCGCGAGCTCTCGACGAGCAGCACGATGCCGAAGCTCACGAGCACCATCACGAGCGCCGCGCCGGTGTGGGCCCAGTGCGCCGCGAGCCCGGGGCCGAGCATGGTCGCGAGCGAGGTGGTGCCGCTCACCCGCACGAGCACCATCGCTCCGAGGAACAGCGCGGGCTCGGCGAGCGCGGCCCAGCTCGCCTCGCGCGCGCCGCCCATCCCCTCGAACGCGGAGCCGGTGTCGAGCGCGGCGGCGACCGTGAAGAAGCGCCCGAGCGCCAAGAGGTACGCGAAGAGGACGAGATCTCCGCTGAACGAGAGCACCGCGCCGCGCGCGCCGAAGGGGACGATGAGCGCCGCGAGCAGCGTCGCGCCGAGCGTGACGACCGGCCCCGCGCGAAAGACCCACGTGCTCGTCGTCGAGAGCACCATCGACTTCTTGAACAGCCGCGCGAGGTCCCAGTACGGCTGCAAGAGCCCGGGCCCGACGCGCCCACCGAACGCCGCCTTCGTCTTGTTCACGACGCCGAGCAAGAGCGGCGGCGCGAGCAACGCGAGGGCGATGTGGAGGGCGAAATCGAGCGCGGACACGGTGCTCCTGAGGCGGACTATCGGAAGGCCAAGAGCGAGACGACGATCGCGAGAACGACGTAGAGGACGTAGAGGTGCGCGCTGCCTCGCTGCACCCAACGGAACGACGTGAGCGCCCGCCCGACGAGCCGGAAGGCGGGGGTCACCGCGCGGTCGAGGACGACCTCGGGCACGTGGCTGTGGAAGCCGCTCGAGCGCGGAAAGATCCCCTCGACGTGCGGCGCGTGCGTCTCGGGCCTGAGCACGCCGGAGAACAACTCGACGAGGATCGCCGCGAACGACGACGAGGTGTACTGCATTCGCGCCGTCGGCGCCGCGTAGCCGCAGTCCCACGTCGGCGCGCGCCGCGCCCGGGCGCTCGCGCGGCGCGTGAAGGCCCAGCCGACGCCGACCAGGAACAAGAGCGCGAGCCCCGCCGGCGTGAGCACGTCGAGCGGCGCGAGCGCCCCGATCGACGGCGCCGCCGACGGCCGCCCGAAGGCGACGAGCGCGTGATCGAGCGCGGGCACGACGAGCCGGGGCCAGAGGCCGATCGCGACGCAGGCCGCCCCGAGCACGGCCATCGGCGCGAGCATCGCGGCGGGCGCTTCGTGGGCGCGCGCGCACTTGTCGGTGCGCGCCTCGCCGAGGAACACGGCGCCGTACGCCTTCACGAAGCACGCGACCGCGAGGGCGCCGATCAGCGCGAGGGCCGGCGCGCCGAGCGCGCCTGCGAGGAAGATCGAGCCGAGCCCGTGGCTCGCGGCGCGCAAGAGCCCCATGTAGATGAGCAGCTCGCTGACGAAGCCGTTGAGCGGGGGCAGCCCGCTGATCGCGACGGCGCCGAGCACGAACGCGCCCGCGGTCTTGGGCATGCGCTTGCCGAGCCCGCCGAGCTGGTCGATCTCGCGCGTGCCGGTCGCGTGGACGACCGAGCCGGCGCTCAAGAAGAGCAGCGCCTTGAAGAGCCCGTGGTTCCAGACGTGGAGCAGCGCGCCGGCGAGGCCGAGGGCGAAGATGACGTCGTCGCCCGCCGATCGGCCGAGCATGGCGACGCCGATGCCCATCAAGATGATCCCGATGTTCTCGACGCTGTGGTAGGCGAGCAGCCGCTTCAAATCGTGCTGGCCGATCGCGAAGGCCACGCCGAGCACCCCCGACAGCGCGCCGAGCGCGAGCAGCGTGCCGCCCCACCACGCGGGCGGCGACGGGAAGAAGCTCAGGAAGCGCACCATCGCGTAGATGCCGCTCTTGATGAGCACGCCGGACATCAACGCCGACACGTGCGACGGAGCGTTGGCGTGCGCGCCCGGCAGCCAGACGTGGAAGGGCATCGCGCCCGACTTGATCCCGAACGCGAGGATCGAGAGCACGAACATCGCGGTGACGACGGGGCGCGTGGCGTCGATCGCCGGGGCGTGCAGGTCGAACGAGCCGTTGATCGAGCGCAGCAAGGCGAACGCCGCGAAGAGGCAGAGCGTGGCGACGCGCGTGGCGAGCAGATAGACGAGGCCCGCCCGTCGGACCGCGGGGATCGCGTCCTCGGTGCTCACGGCCATGAACGCCGCCAGCGCCATGACCTCCCAGCCGGCCAGGAAGAGCACCGCGTTCTTCGCGGCGATGAGCGTCGCGATGCCGGCGGGGACGAGGCCGTAGAAGATCCGCAGCTTGCGCGCGTCGTTCGGCCGCTCCTCGTCGCTCCAGTAGGCGAGGCCGTAGACCGCGCCGAGCGCCGAGATCGCGAAGAGCGGGAGGAGGAACATCGCGGCGAGCGCGTCGATCCGCAGCGCGAACTCGCCGCCCGGCACTTCCCAAGGGCGCGTGACCTCGCCGCCGCGCCCCATGAGCCCGAGCAGCGCCGCGCTGACGCCGAGCGCGCCGCTGGCCACCATCGCGTAGGCGGGCAGGCGCGCAGAGGCCCAGGAGCCGCGCCGCGCGAGCGCCCCGAAGAGGCCGCTCCCCGCGGCGAGGGCGATGGCCACGATGAGCAAGAGCTCGCTCGTCATTCCTGCTCCTCGTCGACGCCGTCGCCCGGCGCCGGCAGGCTCGCCAGCGGCAGGCGCCGCTCCGCCTCGCGCACCGCCTCGAGCAGGCGGCCCGGCTCGGACGCGGGCGCGCCCAGCGCGGCGCGCAGGTCGGCGTCGTGCAGCACCGCCGCGAGGCGCGCCAAGAGCGCGAGGTGCGTGCGCGCCGTCGGCGCGACGATCGCGAAGACGCAGCGCACGGGCTTGCCATCGATCGCGTGAAAGTCGACCGGCTCGGCGAGCACGCAGAGGGTGACCGAGGGCCCGTCGACGTCGAGCACGAGGGGGTTGCGCACGTGCGGGATCGCGATGCCGTCGCCGACGCCGGTCGTGCCGGTGTTCTCGCGCGCGAGCAGCACCTCGAAGACGAGCTCCCGATCGGCCTCGTCGGTGATCGGCATGCGATCGACCACCGCGCGCAGCGCCCCCTCGCGGCCTCGGGCCCGCACGCCGAGGTGGGCGCCTCCGTGCGCGAGCGCCGCGGCGACGCTCGGCGCCGCGGCGTGCAATCGCCGCGACGGCGGCGCCTCGTCGGCCACCCGGATGCCGCGGCTGTTGGCCCAGTCGATCAGCTCGGCCTGGTGGAAGCGCGGCTGGCCGTGCACCGTCTCGTGCGGCATCTCGTCATCGCGCAGCCACCGCTCGATGGTCCGCTCGGACACACCGAACATCCTCGCGGCCTCGCGCGTGCCGAGCCTCATCGCGCCGCGCGCTCCTCGCTCGCCGCCGCGCGGCCGCCTCGCCGGGCGACCGCGCATCGTGGCTGCTCGATCGACTCCCGCGCCGCGCGGGCTGGAGTGACCATGGGCTGAGGATATACGCCCGCGGAAACGCGCCGCGCCAGAAGTTCATATCCCCTGGGGTATCTTCAGGCCTTCGTGCGCGTCAGAAGAACCACCGCAGCGCCGTCTCGAGGCCGAGGCCCGCCGCGGCGACCACGTCGCGCGGCAGCAACAGCGTCACGCGCGCGACGCCGCCTGCGCCTTCGCGCGCCGCGGCGAGGCGCACGACGAGCGGATCCTGGCCCGCGTTCGGCAGCTTCGCGAGGAAGTCGGCGACCTCGGTCGATTGGCTCGCGGCGTTCGCCAGCGAGCGGATCGTCGCGAACGAGCCCAGCGCGCCCGACGGCGCCAGCACGGGCTCGAGCGCGAGCGCCGTCGGCGCGCCCGCCTTGCGCGCGGCGTTCAAGAGCGCGATCGCCTCGCTCGTGGGCGTGCGGCGTGCCACCGCGGTCCAGCAGCGATCGCCGTCGGGGATCACCAGCTGCACGAGGTCGATCTTCTGCGGCCACCCCGGGCGCACCGCGCCCGCGTCGGCGATCGACACGCTGAGGGCGAGCTTCTGCGCGAACGAGCCCGGCGGCAGGGCCGTGGTCGACTCGGGCGAGACGCGCGCGTCGATGACGAGCGCGCCGTCCGTCAGGGCCTTGATCGCCCGCGCGGTCGTCGGGCTCGCGAGCTGCGCGCCGAGCGCCTTCGCGAGCGCGATCTCCTGCGCGGCGGGGCGCTCCTCGACCGACAGCGAGACGCCGGGGGCGAGCGCGGAGCGCACGGCGCCCTCGAGCAGATCCCCCTTGGTGCTCCCAGGCGCGCTCGGGCCCTGGGCGCTGGCCGGCACGACGTCGACCCACGCGCGATCGACCGACGGGCCGAGCGCGCGCGCGACGAGCGACGACCACGCGGCCCCGTCTTGGGGCGACCACTTGAGGTCGTGCGCGAGCGCGTCGAGCAGGTCGTTCGCGCCGCCGACGAGCGCGCCGTAGAGCGGGTCGAACGACCTGCTCGCGCGCGAGAAGCCCCCGGAGTGCGCCTTGTCGCCGAAGAGGCCTCGGTGCTCAGGTCGCGGCCCGCCGGGCGCGTCGGCGGCGGCGAGCAGCAGCCTCGACGTCCACGCGCTCGTCGTCGACAGGCGCAGCGCGCCGGTGATCGCGAGCCCGTCCGCGCCAGGCTCGGCCGAGAGCTCGATGGCTCGCGCGTCGTCCAGCGTATCGAAGAGATCGTCCGCCGCGCGCCGGCCGAGGCGCTTGGCCGCTCGGTCCACCTGTTCGTACCCCGAGTGGACGAGGCCGCCGACCCAGGACTCGAGCTCGTCGCGCGCGCGATCCCACGAGTCGCGGTAGCGGGCGCGAATCGCGTCGAGGTCGATCCACGCGTGCATCGCGGGCCCGGCCGACGCGTCGGCGGTGACGCCGCGCGCGAGCCACGGCGCGAGGCGATCGAGCGCGCCAGCCCGCCGCTGCTCGGTGCACACCAGGCGGTAGGGCGAATCGCCGATGGCGGGCGCGATCACGCACGCGTGTCGCCAGGTGCGCAGCTCCGGCTCGGCGTCGCGCCGGTCGCGCGCGAGCTGAAGGCGGCGCACCCCGCCAGGCAGCTTCTCGAGCGTGAACAGGCCGTCGACGTCGGGCTCGAGATCGGCCGGATCGAAGGCGAACGCCCAGACGACGTCGAGCTCGTCGCGCCCACGGCGCCCCGGCGGCCCCGCCGCGATCGCGAGGTCCATCGGCCGGCGAAAGTCGACGTGGCGCGCCAGCGCGCTCGATCCCACGATCAGCTCCGCGAGCTTGCCGACGTTCAGCTTGTCGAAGACGCGC
This sequence comes from Myxococcales bacterium, assembly GCA_021783935.1. Classification (GTDB taxonomy): domain Bacteria; phylum Myxococcota_A; class Polyangia; order Polyangiales; family JADJMO01; genus CAIXWQ01. The sequence continues at coordinate 5,238 of JAJXTK010000472.1, forward strand.
GGCGCGCAGGCGCCGATCGACGCGGCGGCGCTCCACGGGCTCTCG
>JAJXTK010000473.1 GCA_021783935.1 Myxococcales bacterium
CAGCCTGGCCGTCCCCGCCGCACCGCGCTATCCCCCCGGGCGCATGCCTGGCGTCGTCATCGTGGGAGCGCAGTGGGGGGACGAGGGCAAGGGGAAGATCGTCGATCTCCTCACCGAGGGGGCCGATGTCGTCATCCGCTACGCGGGCGGTCCGAACGCCGGTCACACGCTCGTCGTGCCGGACGGCAAGGGGGGGCACGAGAAGATCGTCGTGCGCCTGGTGCCGAGCGGCATCGTGCGCGCGGGGACGCGCTGCATCCTCGGCCCGGGAACGGTGGTCGATCCGATCGCCCTCGCCGGCGAGCTCGACGAGCTCGTGGCGCGTGGCGTCTACGACGACGCGAAGGAGCCCGAGCGGCTCCTCGTGAGCGACCGGGCACACCTGATCCTCCCCTACCACAAGCTCGTCGATGGCCTGCGCGAGCAGGGCGCGTTCGCGGTCGGCACGACCAAGCGCGGCATCGGCCCGTGCTACGAGGACAAGGCGCGCCGCAACGGCGTGCACGTGCGGGCGCTGCTCGATCTCGCGAGGCTGGAGCGTCACGTCGCGCGCGCGCTCGAGGCGTGGGCCCCCTCGATGCGCGCGCTGGGGGTGGAGCCGCCGACGCCCAAGAAGGTCGTCGAGGAGATCGAGCCGAGCGCCGCGCGCCTCGCGCCCTTGATCGGTGACGCGTCGCTCGAGGCCAACCGGCACCTGCGCGGCGGCCGCCGCGTGATCTTCGAGGGGGCCCAGGGGACGCTGCTCGACATCGACCACGGCACCTACCCGTTCGTGACCTCGTCGTCGGCCATCGCCGGCGGCGCCTGCACCGGCACGGGCGTCGGCCCGACGGCGATCCAGCGCGTGGTCGGCATGACCAAGGCCTACACCACGCGCGTCGGCTCAGGGCCGTTCCCGACCGAGCTGCGCAACGACCTCGGTGAGCGCCTGCGCGCCGCCGGCAGCGAGTTCGGCGCCGTCACCGGTCGGCCACGCCGCTGCGGCTGGCTCGATCTGCCGGCGCTGCGCTACGCCGCGCGCGTCAATGGGCTCACCGATCTCGTCGTGAGCAAGCTCGACGTGCTCACCGGCTTCGATCGCCTGGAGCTCTGCGTCGCCTACGACACGCCGAACGGCCGTGTGCGCGAGCTCCCCATGGACGACCTGGATCGCGTGCGCCCCGTCTACGAGACCATGCCCGGGTGGAGCGAGTCGATCCGCGAGGCGCGCAGGCTCGGCGAGCTGCCCGCGAACGCGCGCGCCTACGTCGAGCGCATCGGCGTCGAGGTCGACGTGCCGATCGCGCTCGTCTCGGTCGGCGCCGAGCGCGAGGCGACGATCCGCCTGCGCGACCTCCGCATGTAGGACGCCGGGGTGTAGGACGTCGGGCGCCATGCGCATCGTCGTCCTCGGTTCGTGTCGCCTGCGACACCCGCGTCGTGGCCTCTCGCCTCGTCGACCGGCGCCTGTGCGACACGCCTGTCGCAGCACCGCGGGTTGACGTCGCCCTCCGAGGCGAACGCCCGCGCGGCCACGGCGGCCGCCGCTGGCGGAGGTCTCGCGGGTCGGCGTCGGCGCCGGATGGCGAGGCGACGGCCGTGACGCATCGCGCATGCTCGACGAGCGTAAGGTGGCCTGCCCTTTGCTCGTTCAAGAGGGCATGAGCCCGCGAGAGCGCCCGGACCCCGAGCCGATGGAGCACAGGCCCAGCCTCGAGGACATCCGCACCCTCGCGCGCAAGAGCTTGAGGCACCGCGATCTCGACGGCCTCGCCGAGCTCATGGACGACTACCTCGCCCTCGCGGACGATCTGGAGGTCGTTACGGGGAGCGAGTCTCGAATGAAGGTCGCGCGCGCCAACGACGGCAACACCGAGCCCGCCCCGCCGGCCTCGAGCCGCGCCGCGTGACCGATCCCGGCGATTTCTTCGACACCGTCGCGGCGCGCTACGATCGCGTGTTCGCCCCGTCCTACCGCGACACGGCGCGCGATCTGGCGGCGATCACCGAGCGCCTCTGCCCCGGCGCGCTCGTCGTCGACGCCGGTTGCGGCACCGGCCGCGCGTTCCCTCACCTCTGCGCGCGCGGCGCCCGCGTCGTCGCGCTGGACACCTCCTCGTCGATGCTCCGAGCGGCCGGGGCGCGGGCCTCCGCCCCGTCGGTCGCGCGCGTGCGCTGCGATCTCGCGCGGCGCTGGCCGCTGCGCGACGGCGTGGCCGACGCGCTGGTCGCGCTGCACGCGGTGTTCGCGCACCCGATCGGCGACCCGTGGGCGCTGCTGCGGCACGTCGGCGCCGAGATCGCGCGCGTAGTGCGCCACGGGGGGCTCGTCGCGATCGACCTCCCCGAGCCGTCGTTCGCCCGCGCCTCGTTGACGTCGCTCGGCGGCGACTGGTACCGCCACGTCGAGCCGGACGGCGCCACGATCGACGCGTTCGTGCCCGAGCCGTCGCGCGCGCTCGAGGCGCTCGGCCTGCCGCTGGCCCTCGCGCCGTGCGCCCATGGGGTGCGCGCGAGCGGCGTCACGAGCCGGGCGCTCAGAAGTCCGTCATCCAGGCGGTGATCAGGTAGTTCGCGATCAGGATCGCGACGGCGGAGTGCACGACCGCCCGCGTGGTGGCGATGCCGACCCCCTTGGCGCCGCCGCTCGCGAAGAACCCCTGCTTGCACGAGATGACGGAGATCAGGAACCCGAACACGCCCGCCTTGAAGAGCCCCATGAACAGATCGCTCGGCTCTACGAGCGCCTTGACGCGATCGATGAAGATGCCGGGATCGACGTCGAGCAGCCCGACGGCGATCGCGTAGGCGCCGACCATGCCGACCAGCGTGAAGAGCAGGCACAAGAGCGGGAGCATCAGCACGCTGCCGACCACGCGCGGCACCACCAGGTACTGCACCGGGCTCACGCCCATCGTCGCGATCGCGTCGATTTGCTCGGTGACGCGCATGTTGCCGAGCTCCGCGGCCATCGCGCTGCCGGCGCGGCTGGTGACCATGAGCCCCGCGAAGACCGGCGCGATCTCGCGCGTGAGCGACAGGGCGACGACGCCGCCGACCATCCCTTCGGCGCTGAAGCGGCGGAAGCCGTAGACGGTCTGCAGCGCGAAGACCATCCCGGTGAAGATGCCCGTGAGCGAGATGATGAAGAGCGACTGGACGCCGATGAAGTCCATCGACGAGAGGAACTGCCCGACGCGGTAGGGGGGACGCACGAGCCACACGAGCGTGCGGAACATGAGCACCAGCGTGCTGCCGATGCCGTCGAGCAGATCGAGGGGGAGCCCCAGGATCCGATCGATCCACGTCGCTCGCCCGCCGTCGGGCTCGTCGCCTTCGCCGCTCACCGGGCGCGCATCCTAGCAGGCTGTGGAGTTTCTCCGAGCCCGGCCGATCCTCTCCCGGGTCATGCCGCGATCTCCCGCGCGATCGACCACAGCCTGCTGACGGTCACGGTTTCCGCAGGCCGTTTCTCAACGGCCTGCTGGCAGCCGGCGAGAGCTACGGGACCGTGACCTCGATGGCGTTGCTCACGTTCTTGCCCACCGTCTGCCATACGAGGAAGACGTCCTTGCTCTTGCCCGGCATCGGCGCGAGCTGCCACGAGCCATCGGCGCCCGCGGTCGTCCACACGCCGTCGGTGCACCCGGCCGCCTCGTTGCACGCGGTGATCTCCGCCTGCGCCTGCGCCGAACCCGCCTTGCCCGACAGCGTGACCATCCCGTTCGCGTCCGGGCCCGACACGTCCGGCTCGCTAGGTGGCGGGATCGGCAACGTCGGCGCGAGGCACGCGGTGAACGCGAGCGCGAGGACGCCGAGCAGCGCGAGGCGCCGAGACGGGCGAGGGGGGGCCACCGTTACGCTCGGGCTAGCACGTCGCGCGCCGTCTCGCGCGCGCGGGAATCTGCCGGCGCGCAGAGGCGGCGGCCGTCAACTCGGTTGGCGCGAGCGCCAATCGAAGAGGGGGCGGCGATCGATGCGCCGAGCTGCCCGCGCCGGGAGAGAGATGCGACCGCGCCGAGGTCGACGGTCACGGGCGCGCGGCGCTCGAGGCAGCCGACGCCGAAGCGGCCACGGGGACGACCGGGGGGGTCGAGGACGCCGGGGCGGGCGTGCTCGCCGTCGGCGGCGCCTCGTCGGGTGCGCCTTCTCTCTCGCGCTCGAGCTCGCCGGTGACGTAGCGGTGGCGCATCTCGTAGATCTTCGCGCCGAAGAGCAGGTCCGCGACGCACGGGTTCGGCGGCAGCTCAGTGCTCCCGGCCTTGGTGTAGAGCACGATGTCCTTGCCAACGCGCAGGCGTCGGGTCGCCCCCGCGTCCCACCACTTCACGCGGACCTTGACCTCACCCTCGCTCGACTCGACGGCTCCGACGACCTGCGGCTCGACGCCCTTGTACTCGTCGCGCAGCAGCTTGGCGAAGCGCCGGCGGACCATCGGATCGTTCAGCACGTAGGTGCCGATGCCCGCGGTGACCCCCTTCTCGTCGGACGCGATGCTCTCGTCGACCACGGCTGGAGGAGGGAGCTTCGCCTCGCGCCGTTCGTCGAAATACGCCTGCAGACCGCACGCGTCGTCGTAGGTCACCGCGCGCGCGGGCACGTCGGCGTCGCGGCGCGAGGTGGGTCCGCACGCGGCCGCTGCAGAGACGATGACGACGAGGAGCCCGACCCGTATGCCCGACCGCATCCCCGCAATGTACATCGGAACGCGCGCCCGCTACGCGCCGAGCTGGACGGTCGTGATCCAGCCTTGAGGGGTCAGCTCGAGACGCGCGGTCATCGTCCCGAACGCCGCGCCCCGCTCGCGGGCGCGGTGCCACGCGCCGACGACCGCGTCGTGCAGCGCCGGCGTCGGTGAGAGCGGGACCTCGGCCCCGTTCGACGCGAGCAGGGCGAGCCGCATCTCGACCTGCACCGTGCCCAGCGGGCCCGTCGGCGGCGCGAGGCGGACGGCCAGGGCGACGGCGCCGAGCCAGCCGAGCTGGTTGGGCGGCACCGCTTGATAGAGCGCGGCCCCGATCTCGGCGCGCGTCGCGGTCGAGGGCTCCGACTCCGGGACCGGCGCCACCGACGAGGGGGGGGCGTCGCCGCGTCGAGCGGGACCATCCCCGAGCGCGAGGCGCGCATCACGCTGTTCGGCGGCGACGACGAGGGGCCCCGCACGGCGCTCATGCTCGCCGACGAGCGGCTCGGCACCGGGGCGTCGTAGAGGGCAAGGAAGCGCGTCATCGCGCCGTCGACGTGGCGGTAGAGCGCGTCGGCGCTGGCGACGGCGACGGCCACGACCGACAGCTCGTGGGC
>JAJXTK010000474.1 GCA_021783935.1 Myxococcales bacterium
GAGCGCGCCGGAGGCGAGGGTGTCGGCCGCGGCGCGGATGGCTGCGATGGGGGTGCGCAGCTCGTGCGAGACGTTCGCCACGAAGTCGCGCCGCATCGTCTCGAGGCGCCGCAGATCGGTCACGTCGTTGAAGACCGCGACCAGCCCCCGCTTGCCCTTCGGATCGCCGCCGCGCAGCGGCGCCGCGCGCACCAGCAGCCGCCGCGGCCGCAGCCCGCCGAGCTCGATCTCGCCCGAGGCCTCGCCCGACTGCGCCTTGCGCAGGATGTCGTCGAGCCCCGCGATGCGGATCGCCTCGATCGGCGCCCGACCGAGGATCGAGCGGTCGAGCAGCAGCATCTCGCGCAGCGAGGCGTTGGCGAGCGCGACCGAGCCGTCGCTCGCCTGCGTGACGAGCACCCCCTCCGTCATCGAGTCGAGGATCGCCGCGAGGCGGTTGCGATCCTCTTCGAGCGAGCTCTTCTCGGTGGCGACCCAGTCGGCGAGGTTGTCGAGCGCCTCGCCGAGCTGGCCGACCTCGTCGCCCCCGCGCACGCCGGTGCGGATGCCGAGGTCACGCCGCATGGCGCTCGCCACGCGCCGCATGTCGATGAGCGGCGCGACGGCCACGGTCGACGCCGCCAGCGCGATCGCGAAGCCGCACACGGCCGCCGCGACGACCATGAACACGAGCTCGTTGGCGAGGCGCTCCTTCAGCTGGCCTGGATCGCGCGCCGTCAGCTCGGCGAGCGCGCCGTAGACGCGCCACGCGAACACCAGGGCGAGCGCGCCGAACGCGGCCGCGAGGCTCACCGCGAACCGCACGCGCCCCGCGGGCGACGCCGAATTCGACATGGAGCCGAGCATGTCCGCTTCAGCGTCCGGGCGCACCCGAAAGCGGCGCGCGCGACGCCGGGGCGCGCTCAGGCATCGACCTGCGGCTCGTCGGGCGAGCTCGCGAACCGGTAGCCGATCCCGCGGACGGTGCGGATGTAGCCGGCCGCGGGGCCGAGCTTCTCGCGCAGGCGCTTGACGTGCGTGTCGACGGTGCGCGTCTCGATCGACGCGTTGAGCTGCCAGACGTCGGTGAGCAGCGTCTCGCGCGACTGCGTTCGGTTCTTGCGCTCCAGGAGCGTGGTCAAGAGCCGGAATTCGAGCTGCGTCAGCGCGATCTCCTGGTCGTTCACGAACGCGCGGTGCGCGGCGCGGTCGATCGCGAGCACGCCGAAGCGCACGAGATCGGCGGCGGCGGTGGTCGCCGGCTCGGTGCGGCGAAGGATGATGCGCACGCGCAGCACCAGCTCCCGCACGCTGTAGGGCTTGACCACGTAGTCGTCGGAGCCGAGCTCGAGGCCGACGATGCGATCGACCTCCTCGCTGCGGGCGGAGGCGATGATGATGGGGATGTCGCGCGTCTTGGGGTTGCCCTTGAGCGTGCGGCAGACGTCGAGCCCGCTGACGTCGGGGAGCATCAGGTCGAGGATGACGAGGTCCGGCTGCTTGGCCTGGACCTCCCGGTAGGCCGCCGCGCCGGTCTCTGCGGTCGCGACCTCGAGGCCGTCGGCCCGCAGGTTGTAGGCGAGCACCGTCGCGAGATCGCGCTCGTCTTCGACGATCAGAACCCTCTGCGCCATCGGTTCGGGATCGTACGATGATCCGGTGACGGGCGTGTGACGGCCGCGAGAAAGGCGCGTGGACGCGCGCTCAGGCGTGCGGGGCGGCGTAGATCGGCACCGCGAAGCGCCCCGATCCCGACGACTGCCACGGGAAGGTCACCGCGAACTTGCTCCCATGCCCGGGCGCCGAGGCGACGTCGATGCGCGCGCCGTGCGCCTCGGCGATGCCGCGCGCGATCGCGAGGCCGAGGCCCAAGCCGCGCGCGTCGCCGTTGCGGGCCTGCCAGTAGGGGTCGAAGATCCGCGCGACCTGCTCGGGCGCCATGCCCGGGCCGGTGTCGGCCACGACGAAGCGCGCGCCGGCATCGATGGCCTCGGCCGACAGCTCGACCGTGCCCCCTTCGGGCGTGAACTTGATCGCGTTCTGCACCAGGTTCGAGAGCAGCTGCACGAGCCGCGCGCGATCGCATGGCACCAAGGTCTCGCGCCCATGCGTCTCTGCCGACAGCGCGAGCCCCTTGGCCTCCGCGAGCGGGCGCATCGTCTCCTCGACCTCCTCGATCAGGCTTCTGAGCGGGTGGTCGCACACCTGCAAGTCGATGCCGCCGACGCGCAAGCGCTCGAAGTCGAGCAGGTCGGTCAAGAGCGCGGACATGCGTCGCGAGGCCCGCTGGATGCGCTTGGCCGCGTCCTGCACGCGCTCTTGCGCGAGCTGCTGCGCGTTCGCGCGAAGGAGCGACTCCGCGGTCATCGCTATCGCGGTCACCGGGGTCCTCAGGTCGTGCGCGATGACGGCCAAGAAGCGCGCGCGCCCCTCGTCCTTGCGACGCGGGGTGAGCTGCGCGACGAGCGTCGCTGCCACCTCGGCGGTCTTGGTCTCGATCGCGCCGAAGCCGCGCGGCACCCTCGACCACGCCGCGAAGACGTCGCCGTCGGGCATCGCCAGAAAGAGCGCAGAGCGAGCGACCGCCGGCAGCCACGCGTGCGCGCCGGTCGAACGATCGCGCTGGACGTCGAGCACGACCAGCGACAGCGCTCGGCAGCGCTCGGCGAGCACCGTGGCCGCCTCGCCGTCGATGGCGATGCACCCCTCGACGCCGATCGCCGTCGCCGCCGCGCGCAGGAGGCGAGGTCTCGCGTGCTGCATGTCACGCAACGCGAACGCCGTCGCGACCAGCGCCGCGAGGCGGCCGACGCTCCCGCCGACGTCGACCGCGCCATCACCATCCGGGTGAACGCCCCCGGCTGCCTGCGCTGTCCTCGGATCCGTCATCTCGCCCTCGTCGAGTGGCGATTTCGCGCACCTCGCGCGACGCCTCGAGCGCGTCCTGCATGGGGCGCACCGAACTCCGCGTTTGCGCCAGACGCGGCGACTCGGAAAGGCGCAGCCGCGCTCGCGCCGTCGAACGCGCGCCGGCGCCGCGCGCGCTCGCGAGGCGCGGTCTGCGACGGCGTCGGGCGCTGGCAGGCCGTCGAGAAGGGGCGTGTGCAAGCCGCGACCGTCAGCGGGCCATCGCCGCTCGCGCGCAGAAATGGAGAGATGACGCGGGAGAGGCTCGATCGGTCTCGGAGGAAGTCGACGGCCTGCTAGCGCTTGGCCGGGGCGCGAGGCTTCGAACGCGCCCGCACGAGTCGGCCGAAGCGCCGCAGCGTCTCGCGATCGCGCGCCTCGAGCTTCGCGAGGATCGCGGTCGGGGAGGGGCGCGTCGGCAGCGCGAGCCAAGCGACGATCGCGCGATAGGCCGCCACGTAGCGTGACGCGTCCGCGTAGAACGCGTCGCGCAGGCCGGGCGTCGCGAGGGGAAACTCGAGCAGCGGATTGAGGCAGTGCTGCATCACGCGGCTCTTGGTGGCCGCGACGAAGCGGCGGATGACCGCGACGTCCTGCTCGGCGATGATCGACGGCTCGGCGCCCGCCTCCACGAGGCGCGCGAAGCGCTCGACCTCCGATTCGAGCTGCGCGCGGATCGGCCGCGACACGCGCCGGGGCATGCGCTCGAGGACGCCGCGAGCGAGATTGCGACGCACGAAGAGCAGGTCGGCCGCGACCTCGCGCGCGACGGCGGTGGTGGCGCCGGGGCCCGCGAGCACGGGCAGGATCTCGGGCCCCGCCTCGCGCGCATAGTCCGCGACGACGCAGCCGCTCCCTTGCCGGATGCGCACGAGCCGCTCGGTCGCCAGGCGCGTGAGGGCGCTGCGCAGCGTGCTGCGGTTGACGCCGAGCTGCGCGGCCAGCTCGCGCTCGGGGGGCAGCCGCGAACCCGGGCCGACCTCGCCGGACAGGATCACGCGACGAAGCGCGTCGGCGCAGGCATCCGCGCTCGAGAGCGCGCGTGCGCGCGCAGATAGACGGAGCTTGGGAACGCTTGCGGACGAATCGACGGAACGGCGCGGCACCAGGGGCGATGCTGGCAGAAGTGCCGCGGCGTTGCGAAGCGCCCGAGCGGCCGAGCGCACGCCCGCCGAAGTTCTTCACAATCGGTCCTGGCTCGGGGGGGCGCTCATCGCGGAAGGAACGGCGGCGCGCACCGGTTCGACCGGTCGAGGCGTCGCGACGGGCGCGAAAATCGGGCCATCCATGCTTCCGCGCGGCCAGCGCCCGCCGCACAGTTCCGGCCGTGGGCGCGGATCACTTGCAGACCGCCGCCCCCGTCGCGATGTTCCCCACCTCAGGATACTTGGAGGGTGCCATGGTCAAGGTCGCGATCAACGGGTTCGGCCGCATCGGTCGTCAGGTCGTCAGTGCGATGGCCGAAAAGGGCGTGCTCGGCAAGGAGCTCGACGTCGTCGCAGTCGTCGACGTGTCGACCGACGCCGACTACTTCGCCTACCAGCTCAAGTACGACTCGGTGCACGGTCGCTTCAAGGGCGAAGTCTCGACCGAGAAGAGCAAGCCCGAGCTCAAGGAGAACGACGTCCTGGTCGTCAACGGCTGCAAGATCCACTGCCTGCCGGCCGCCAAGGACCTCTCGCTGCTCCCGTGGAAGCAGTACGGCGTCGACCTCGTGATCGAGTCGACGGGGCTCTTCACCGAGGCCGACCTCGCGCGCGGGCACCTCGCCGCCGGCGCGAAGAAGGTCATCATCAGCGCGCCCGGCAAGGGCGTCGACGTCAAGACGATCGTCATGGGGGTGAACGACGCGGAGTACGTGCCGGCCAAGCACCACATCGTCTCGAACGCCTCGTGCACGACCAACTGCCTCGCGCCGGTGGTGCACGTCCTGCTCAAGGAGGGCATCGGCATCGAGACGGGCCTCATGACGACGATCCACTCGTACACGGCGACCCAGAAGACGGTCGACGGGCCGAGCAAGAAGGACTGGCGCGGCGGGCGCGCGGCGGCGGCGAACATCATCCCGTCGACGACGGGCGCGGCGAAGGCCGTCGGCGAGGTGCTGCCGGCGACCAAGGGCAAGCTCACCGGCATGTCGTTCCGCGTGCCGACGCCCGACGTCTCGGTCGTCGACCTCACCTTCCGCGCGGCGCGCGACACGTCGATCGAGGAGATCGACAAGCTGATGAAGCAGGCGTCGCAGAGCTACCTCAAGGGGGTGCTCGGCGTCACGACCGAGGAGCTCGTCTCCACCGACTTCATCCACGACGACCGCTCGTCGATCTACGACTCGAAGGCGACGGTCGAGAACAACCTCAAGGGCGAGAAGCGCTTCTTCAAGCTCG
>JAJXTK010000475.1 GCA_021783935.1 Myxococcales bacterium
GGCACGCGAGGGGCAGGAGCGCCGCCGCGCTGGCCGCCGCCGCCGTCGCCGTCAAGAAGGATCGTCGAGCGAGCTTCAAGGGGGCCGCATGGTAGAGCAGCTCGGCCTCGCGGGCTCGGCGCGACGAAGGGGGTAGCGGCCGCCGCCCGATTGCGGCATCAGATGGGGCGTGACCGAGGCGAAGAAGCGCGTGCTCGTGGTCGACGACGACGCGGACATCCGAGACGCGCTCGGAATGGCGCTGACCGAGGAGGGGTACGACGCCCACTCCGTCGAGGACGGCGAGCAGGCCCTCGAGTGGCTGCGCCGCGAGCCGGCGCCGAACGTGATCCTCCTCGACATGATGATGCCGAGGATGAACGGCTGGCAGTTTCGCAACGCCCAGCGCGCCGATCCGGCGCTGGCGGGCATCCCGGTGATCGTCGTCTCCGCCGCGGCCGAGAGCGCGCTCAGCGCGCGCGGGGCGGCCAAGGCCCTCGAGGTCGACGCCGTGCTGCGCAAGCCGGTCGATCTCGACGAGCTGTTCAAAGCGGTCGAGCGCGCGGCGCGCTGATCACCGCCCCCGCGGGTGCGCCGCGGCGTGCGCCTGGCGGATGTGCTCCTTGGCGACGTGCGTGTAGATCTCGGTCGACACGATGTTCGCGTGGCCGAGCATCGTCTGCACCGCGCGCAGATCCGCGCCGCGCGTGACCAGGTGCGTCGCGAACGAGTGGCGGAGCTTGTGCGGCGAGATCTTCTTGGCGATGCCCGCCTTGAGCAGGTACCGGCGCAGGATCTTCCAAAACCCCTGGCGCGTGAGCGGGCCGCCGCGCGGCGAGAGGAACAGCACGTCGCCGCGCGCGAGGGCCCGGCCGCGCACCTCCTCGACGTAGCGCCGAACGAGCTTGCCGGCGAAGTCCGCGATCGGCACCAGGCGCCGCTTGCCCCCCTTTCCGAGGGGCGCGACGACGCCGCGCGCGAGATCGACGTCGCCGAGCTTGAGGCTGCACAGCTCGCTCACGCGCAGCCCCGCGGCGTACATCAGCGTGATCATCGCCGCGTCGCGCAGCCCGCGCGGCTTGGTCGCGTCGGGGGCGGCGAGCAGGGAGTCGACCTCGGGGATCGTCAGGAAGACCGGGAGCTTGCGCGCGAGCTTCGGGGTGTCGACCAGCTCGGTCGCGTCGGTCTCGGTCGCGCGCTCGCGCAAGAGGAACTTCGACAGCCCCCGCACCGCCGAAAGCGTCCGCGCCGCCGAGCGCGCCGAGAGCCCGCGCTTCGACAGCCAGACCAGGAAGCTCGCGACGTCGCCGGCGTCGAGCTCCTGAAGCTCGCCGCCGCGCTTGTCGAGCGCCCCTTGGGCGAACTCGGCGAAGAGCGAGAGGTCGTGCCCGTAGGCCTCGAGCGTGTTGGCGGCGAGCCCGCGTTCGACCCGCAGGTGGTCGAGGTAGGCGTCGACCAGGGTCGTCAGGTCCATCGAGGGGGAGCATGGGCGTCGCGCCGGGGCCGGGCCAAGCGGACGCCTCGCGCGCGCGTACGCGCGCACGCACGCGAGCTTGCTGGCCACTGCACGCGCGACTAGGGTCGCCACCCCCTGGCGGCCTCCTCGGCCGCCGCGCCTCGCTGGAGCCCATGGCCGAACCGACCGCATCGAACGCCGCCCCGCCCTCTCCGCCCAACGGCGAGCTGCCCCCGCAAGGCACCGGCGGCGCCGGCAGCGCTTCCTCCAAGATCGCCGTGTCGATCGAGGAGGAGATGCGCACCTCGTACCTCGACTACTCGATGAGCGTCATCATCGGGCGCGCCATCCCCGACGTGCGCGACGGCCTCAAGCCGGTGCACCGCCGCATCCTGCACTCGATGAACGAGCAGGGCATGCGCGCGAACACCGCGCACAAGAAGAGCGCCCGCGTGGTCGGCGACGTGCTCGCCAAGTACCACCCGCACGGCGACATGAGCGTCTACGACGCCCTGGTCCGCCTCGCGCAGCCCTTCTCGCTGCGCTACCCGCTCATCGACGGGCAGGGGAACTTCGGCTCGGTCGACGGCGATCCGGCCGCCGCCTACCGCTACACCGAGGCGCGCCTCGATCGCATCTCCAACGAGCTGCTCAACGACATCGACAAAGACACGGTCGATTTCGTCCCGAACTTCGACGACAGCGAGCGCGAGCCGAGCGTGCTGCCGTGCAAGTTCCCGAACCTGCTGGTCAACGGCTCGGGCGGCATCGCCGTCGGCATGGCCACGAACATCCCGCCGCACAACCTCGGCGAGATCATCGACGCGACGATCCACCTGATCCGGAACCCCGAGTCGACGTTCGCCGATCTGATGGCGTTCGTGCCGGGGCCCGACTTCCCCACCGGCGGCCTCATCCACGGCCGCCAGGGGATCCTCGACGCCTACAAGACCGGCCGCGGCTCGATCGTGATGCGCGCGCGCACCGAGGTGAAGAAGCTCGGCAAGGGGGACCGCGAGCAGATCGTCGTCACCGAGATCCCCTATCAGGTCAACAAGGCGCGCCTCGTCGCCAAGATCGCCGAGCTGGTGCGCGACAAGCGCATCGAGGGGATCTCGAACGTCGAGGACCACAGCGATCGCCACGGCATGAGCATCGCGATCGAGCTGCGCAAGGACGCGCACCCGCCGGTCGTGCTCCAGAACCTCTTCAAGATGACGGAGATGCAGACGACGTTCGGGGTGATCAACCTCGTCATCGTCGGGGGCCGTCCGCGCGTCCTCGATCTGAAGGACACGCTCGCGCACTTCGTCGCCCACCGCCGCGAGGTGGTCACCCGCCGCACCCGCTTCGAGCTGCGGCAGGCCGAGGGGCAGTTCGAGATCGTCGAGGGGCTCGGGATGGCCCTCACCGAGCTCGACCTGATCATCGCGACGATCCGCGCCGCCAAGGATCGCGACACGGCGCGCGAGGCCCTCATGGGCCTGAAGCTGCGCGGCCTCGAGATGTTCGTCGCGCGCGCGGGGCGCCCCGCCGCCGAGATCGCCGCCGCGCGCGACAAGCCCGACTACCTGCTGAGCGAGCGGCAGGCCAACGCCATCCTCGACATGCGCCTCGCGCGCCTCACCGGCCTCGAGCGCGAGAAGCTGGAGGCCGAGTACAACGAGCTCGGCAACCTCATCGCCCACCTGAAGTCGATCCTAGGGAGCGAGGACAAGCTGCTCGGCGTGATCGTGACCGAGCTCGAGACGATCAAGGCGAGCTACGGCGACGCGCGCCGCACCGAGATCGTCGCCGACGAGGCCGAGATCAACCTCGAGGACCTGATCCAAGAAGAGGAGATGGTCGTCACGATCTCGCACTCGGGCTACATCAAGCGCACGCCCGTCGCGACGTACCGCGCGCAGAAGCGCGGCGGCAAGGGCAAGCTCGGCATGGAGGCGCGCGAGGAGGACTGGGTCACCCAGCTCTTCGTCGCGAGCACGCACGCCCACGTCTTCTTCTTCAGCGACCACGGCAAGGTCTACGTGAAGAAGGTCTACGAGGTGCCGCTCGCCGCCCGCAACGCCAAGGGGCGCGCCATCGTGAACTTCGTCGGCATGGAGACGGGCGAGAAGGTCGCGGCGATCGTCGAGGTCCCCAAGATCGAGCCGAACCGCTTCATCGTCACGCTCACGCGCGGCGGCACGATCAAGAAGACGGAGCTCACCGACTACGAGAACTTCCGCGAGAAGGGGATCATCGGCGTCAAGATCGAAGGGGACGATCAGCTGCTTTCGGCCGCGATGACCGACGGCTCGCGGCAGATCATGATCGGCACCAAGGACGGCATGTCGATCCGCTTCCCCGAGGAGCAGGTGCGGCCGATGGGGCGCGCCACCGTCGGCGTCAAGGGGATCGAGCTGCGCGAGGGGGACCAGGTCGTCGGCCTCGCCGTCACCGAGGAGGGGTGCGATCAGGTCCTCGCGCTCACCGAGCGCGGCTACGGCAAGCGCACGCACATCGACCAGTTCCGCGAGCAGAAGCGCGGCGGCGTGGGCGTCACGCTCATCGACACCGGCGATCGCAACGGCGGCTGCGTCGGCCTGCGCCTGGTGAACGACGCGCACGAGATCATGCTCATCACCGACAAGGGGCAGACGATCCGCACCCGCGTCGCCGAGGTGAAGGAGACGGCCTCGCGAGGCGCCATGGGGGTCAAGGTGATGAGCCTCGAGGAGGGCGAGCGCGTGGTCGCCTTCGAGCGCCTGGCCGAGGCGGACAACGAGGGGGAGACGAGCCTCGCGGGCGAAGGGGGCAGCGAGCGGCCGCCCTCGGGCGGCAGCGACAAGCCGCCGAGCGGAGGGGGCGAGCCGCCGATCGAGGCCTGAGCGGCGCGCACGCCGCGTCGTCCGGAGATTCCAAGATCGCGCGGGACGCGCGCCGGGAATGGCGGGGGCACCCGCGTACGTTCACGCACTCGCGCCTGCTCGTGCGTTCACGTCGCCGTTGGAGCGCCCAGGGTTTGCCGGTATTCTGCACCGACATCCCGCGCGCCGGCATGCGCGTCGTTCTTTCGCTTCGCCGGGGGAGTGGTCCGATCGCATGGCACGCCTGATCCTAGCCACCGCCGAAGGGACGCAGTCGGTCGAGCTCCGGCCGATGAATTCCCTCGGCCGTCACCCGAACAACTCGATTCAGCTCCTCGACAAGATCGTCTCGAAGGAGCACTGCCACATCGAGCTGCGCGACGGGCACTGGATCCTGCGCGATCTCGGGTCGCTCAACGGGACGTACATCAACGGCGAGCGCATCCAGGGTGAGCGGCAGCTGCGGCACGGCGACGAGATCGCGCTCGGCGCGACGCGCGCGCGCTTCGACGACGGGACCACGCAGCTCCCCTCGCGCCCGATGCCGGTCATCGCCCAGCCCCCGCCGCCCGCCGCGGGCGGCTATCAGGCCGGCGGCACGCCGACCAACCAAGGGCTCCAGCAGCCCTACCCAGCCTATTCGCCGCCGCAGCTGGCCCCGGGGCTCCCGCCGACGAACGTGCGCATGCAGCCGGTGGTCGCGGCGCCGGCCCCGCCGCCGCCCGGCATGCAAACGGCCGTCTCCGGCGCGCCGCTGCGGCCGCAGACGCCGGCGACCCTGCCCGTGCCGCCCGGCACGCTGACGAGCGGCCAGCCGGCGCACTCGTCGCGGCTCGTCGAGGTGCAGGATCAGCAGCGCGCGATCGGCACGCAGATCGCCGCCGTGCAGAAGGGCTTCTTGCCGTTCGAGCAGATCGCCGCCGACGCCGCCGCCGTGCGCGACGACTACGAGCGCCTGCGCATCGCCTACGAGGTCACGCGC
>JAJXTK010000476.1 GCA_021783935.1 Myxococcales bacterium
GCGTGCCGCGGCTCGGTGCACGAAGGAGAGAACGCAAGGAGCGCGAGGATCGGAGCGAAGCGACGTGCCATGCGCCGAATGGTACTGCGCCCGGGGCGATCGTCACGCGCCGGCGACGCCCTCGGGGCGAGAGGCGCGGCGCTCGAGGTCGTGCGTCGCAGCCGAGGCGCTCGGCGGGGCGTCGTGCGCGGGGAGCACGATCGTGAAGATCGTCCCGACCCCAGCGGCTGTTTGCACGTCGATTATGCCGCCGGCGCTCTGCACGATGCGTTGACTGATGGCGAGCCCGAGCCCCGTGCCGCTCGTCTTCGTGGTGAAGAACGGCACAAACAAATTCTTGAGGACCTTGGCCGAGATGCCCGGCCCGGTGTCGGCGACGCGCACCTCCACCGCCCCGTGCTCGGAGGCGACGGCTCCCGACGGGCGCGCGCGGCGGCGATGCACGGTCGTCACCGAGAGCCGCCCGCGCCCTCCCATGGCCTGCACCGCGTTGGTGACGAGGTTCATGAGCACCTGGCGCAGCTGCTCCGGGTCGATGCGCGCGTGCGGCAGATCCTCGTCGAGGTCGACGCGGATCTCGAGCCCCTCTTCGTGGGTCGGCGCGAGGATCTGCATCGTGCGGCGGACGGCGCCGTTGACGTCGATCGGCGGCACCTCGGTCGAGCGCGGCCGCGCGTAGTCGAGGATGGAGCTGACGACCCTGTCGAGCCGGTCGACCTCTTCGAGGATGATCCCGACGAACTCCTGATCGCCGCTCGCGCGCCCCTCCTCCTCGGCGAGGAGCTGCGCCGCCCCCTTGATCGCGCCGAGCGGGTTCTTCACCTCGTGCGCGAGGCCGGCCGCCATCGCGCCGAGCGCGGCGAGGCGATCGCGCTCCTTCACGCGCGCGTACGCGCGGCTGTTCTCGATGACGGTCGACAGCTGCCCCGCGAGCCCCTCGAAGAGCGTGAGCTCCTCGGGCGTGAACGCGTCGCGCACGCGATCGTCGTTGACCACGAAGATGCCCACGAGCTCCTTGTCGTCCCCCTCGATCGCGAAGGCCGCGCCCGCGCCGATCCCGTCGAGGCGCATGTACAGCTCGCGCGCCTGCGCGACGGCGTGCGCGTCGCCGGCGTCGAGCGCGTCCGACAGCTCGCGCTCGACCTCGTCGCGCACCGCCACGCGCCGCTGCGTCAGCCGATCGAGCAGCGTGCGGCTCGAGCCCTCCTCGACGCGCGCGACGGCCGGAGCATCGCCGAGGTGCGCGTCGAGCACGAACGCCGTGCCGCCCGGCTGCACCGCCCCCTCCTCGCGCAGGAACAGCGCCGCCGAGGTGATGCGCCGCGACTCCTCGAGCCCCGCGACCACGATGGCGCTCATCTCGCGGACCTCGAGCACGTGCGCGAGCCGCTTGCGCATGGTCCCCGCGGCGCTCTCGAGATCGAAGCGCTCGCGGAAGAAGATCTGGTGCGTGTAGGCCTCGACCTTCGCTTGCAGCGGGTTGAACAAGACGAGGATCGCGATCGAGGCGAGCACCGCGTTCAGGTACATCGTGTTGAACGCCCCGACGAAGCTCACGAACAGCCAGAAGATGCCCGCGATGGCGAACGCCAGCGCCGTCGCCACCAAGAGCCGGCCGGCCAGATCGTAGAGGTCGAGCAGCCGCGCGCTCTGCAGCGACTGCGACAGCACGAACAGGAACACGATCGACAGCACCGCGCCGACCGGCGGCAAGCGCGCGCCGAGCAGCGAGAGGAAATCTGCCAGCGTGAAGACGGCCGCGAGCGCGCCCACCGCCGCGAGGAAGCGCGTGCGCGCCACCACCGCGCGGCTGCCCGAGGCTCGCCCCTCGGCGGCCAGGTGCCAGAGCGCGACGCCGGTCAGCCCCGCGGTGTAAACGAACAACAGCACGCGGACCGCGTCGTGCGCGTGGTAGGGCGAGACGACGAGCGCGACGAGCGGCAGCGCCGCGAGCGTCGCGAGGCGGTGAAGCCGAGCGCGCTGGGGCGCGTACGAGGGGGCCTCGCGCGTCGGAAGGAGCGGCGACGGGCTCGGCACGATGGCCGAGAAGAGCCGCACCGCCAGCTGCGGCATGAGCACGGCGAGGATCTCGCTCGCGCGCACCAAGAGCCCCTTCTGGTGCACGATGCCGACGAGGGCCTGGCTGAGGTACCAGAGCCCGACGTCCGCCGCGAAGGCCGCGAAGAGCACCTGCAGCTGCCGAACGCGCGCGCGCAAGAGCACGCTCGTCGCGATCGCCAGCGCGAGGGCCGCGCAGAAGAGCGCGGTCCGCGATCTCAGATCCATCGGCGACCTCGGGCGACCACTCGGCTCGCCGCGGGGCGAGCGTTCACGTCACTTCGAAGCCCCGGAGGTCCCGGTGCCCGGATCGGCCTGCCCGTTGTCGCCCGCCGGCTGCGGCTCCCACGGATGCGGGCGCGGGTCGTCGTTGGTGTCGCCGCCAGGGCTCGGCAGCGTCGGTGCCTCGAGGGGGATCGGGACGACGCCCGCCGGCCGCACGATCGGCGGACGCTCACGGACCCGTCGAACCTCACCCGGGACGTCGACCGCCAAGGGGCGGGCCGTGAGCGCCTGCGTCTGCGTCTGCTGCTGCAGCTCCGCGGCGCCGCTCGCCGTCGCCTCGGGCGCGGCGTCGGCCCCTTCGAGCGCGCAACCCGAGATGCAGGCCGCGAAGAACGCGACCGCGATCCAGACGTAGGGTGCCTTGCGCTCGAGAGTCACGACCCCTCCGTGAACACGGCCGAGAGCCCGTAGTGCTTCACCAGCTGGGAAAGCCTGGGCCGCTTCATGCCCAAGAGTGCCGCAGCGCGCGTGATATTTCCACGGGTTTCGGCCAGGGCGCGGGCGATACAGTCCCGCTCGATCATTCGCTTCATTTCGAAAAGCGAGACGGCGCCGCCGCGGATCTGGCCGTACGCGACCGCGGTCGCGCTGGCCTCCACGGACGGGAGCGCCCCCTCGACGTCTTCGTCGCCGAGCTCGTCGTCGGGCGGCGGGAGGCTCGGCGGGGGAACGCTCCGCGCCGAGGGGGCCGGAGGCTCCACGAGCCGCAAGACGTCGACGTGCTCGAGCAGGTCCCGCGCGCCGATCTCGGGCCCGTCGGTCAACAGCGCGACCGCGCGCAGCACGTTCTCGAGCTCGCGGATGTTGCCGGGCCATTTGTGGCCGGCGAGCAGCTCGATCGCCTCGCGCGAGATCGCCTTGACCGGCTGGTCGTGCTCGGACGCGACGCGACCGAGAATGTACGCGCAGAGCTCGGGGAGATCGCCGACCCGCGCGCGCAGCGGCGGGACCTCGAGCTGCACGCCCCGCAGGCGGTAGTAGAGGTCCTCGCGGAACTCGCCGCGCGAGACCATCGTCGCGAGGTCGCGGTGCGTGGCGCAGACGATCCGAACGTCCACGCGGATCGGCGTGGTGCCGCCGACGCGCTCGAAGGTCTTCTCCTGCAGCACGCGCAGCAGGGCGACCTGCGTGCGCGGCGAGATGTCGCCGATCTCGTCGAGGAACAGCGTGCCGCCGTCGGCGAGCTCGAAGCGCCCGCGCCGCCGCGCGACCGCGCCGGTGAACGCGCCCTTCTCGTGGCCGAACAGCTCCGACAGGAGCAGCGTCTCGACGAGCGCGGCGCAGTTCACCTTCACGAGCGGCCCCGCCTGGCGGTCGCTCGCGAAGTGCAGCTGCTCGGCCACGAGCTCCTTGCCGGTGCCCGACTCGCCGTGCACCAGCACCGTCGTGTCGCTCGCCGCCACGCGCCGAACCGCGGCGTGCAGGGCGCGCAGCGCCGGATCGGTGCCGATCATGCGGCGCGGGCCGTGCGACAGCTCGGTGATGCGCACGCGCGCACCGGCGCTCTCGCTGGTGACGGCTGGCGGCAGCGGCGGGATCGGCTCGGTCTCGAGGAACCGCTCGAGCTTCGCGAGGCGGACCATGTCGGGGCGCGCGACGAAGTTCGCGTGGTAGCTCTCGGGGATCGAGCGCAGCATCGCGTCGCGCACGCCGACGCCCGCCTCGACGTGACGCAGGAGCAGCTCGCGATCGCCGGTCACGCGCGCGACCTCCGCGATCAGGAGGTGCGCCTCGACGATCACGTCCTCGTCGGTCGACGCGCGGCAGAGCGCGAGGGCCTCGCGGGCGACGACGAGCATCTCGGCCGCAGAGCCGCCGTTCGCGCGCACCCACTCGGCCTCGAGCAGCGCGTGCTCCGCCTTGCCGCGCGGCGAGTCGGCGAGGCCACGCGCGCGATCGAGCGCGAGCCGCGCCCCGCGCACGTCGCCGTCGTCGAGGGCGAGGCGCGCCTCGAGGCGATCGCAGTCGGCCGCGCGCGCCGCCTCGCCGGCCGCGCGCAGGATCTCGCGCGCGTGCGAGATCGCGTCGAGCGCCTCCTCGCTGCGGCCGAGCCGCGCGGCGATGCGCGCGCGCAGGTCGTCCCCCTCGGCCACCACCGGCGCGGCGAGGCCGCGGCGAAACAGCGTCGAGGCGTAGCGCACCATCTGCGAGGCCTGCGCGACGTCGCCGAGGCGCAGGTACAGGTAGCCGAGGTTGTGCGCGGCGCCCGCGAGCATCGCCGCCTGGCCGAGCTGCTTCAGCCCCGCGATCGCGGCGCGAAAGCGCTCGAGCGCCACGCCGTACTCGCGCCGCATGCTGGCGATGACGGCGAGGTTCTCGAGCGCGAGCGCCTGCGCGCGCGGCTCGTTCGCGCCCGACTCCAGCACCGTCTGGAAGAGCCCCTCGGCCTGGTGGAGGCGCTCGCTCGAGAGCAGCGCGATCGCTCGGTTCAAGAGCGCGCGCAGCTCGGCGGTCTTGTCGCCGATGCGCGAGGCCTCGGTCGCGTCGGCGGCGAAGTGCGCGTCGGCCTGCTCCCACTCGCCGCGCGCCAGGAGCAGCTTGCCGAGCACGTTGCGCGCGCGCAGGCGCGTCTCGGGCTCGCCCGCCTCGGCGACGGCGCGGCGCGCCTCGGACTCGCTGCTCGCGAGGTCACCGGCGAGATAGGCGGCCTCCGCGGTCTCGACGGCGATCGAGGCGAGGGCGGTCGGCGCGACGCCCGCGGCCTGGGCGCGCTCCCTCGCTCGCGCGAGCACCGCCCGCGCCATCACGACGTCACCCTTGGCCACCAGCGCGCGCCCGAGCGACTCGAGCAGGCCCGCCATGTCGGCGTCGCTCGCGCCCGCGAGCTCACCGGCGCGCACGGCGTGCTTGGCCCACGCGACCGCCTCCTCGGCGTCGGCGCCGGCCAGCGCGCGCCGCGTCGCTTCCCTGGCGTGAGATCGGA
>JAJXTK010000477.1 GCA_021783935.1 Myxococcales bacterium
GGCGGGATCCCGACCCCAGGCTGTGGTCGATGGCGCGGGAGATCGCGGCATGACCCGGGAGAGGATCGGCCGGTCTCGGAGAGACTCCACAGCCTGCTAGCAGGCCGTTGAGAAACGGCCTGCGGAAACTGTGACCGTCGCCAGGCTTTGGCCGATCGGCCGCTCGCTCAAGGGATCGTGGCCGCGGGCGCCGCCGCGACGCCGATCAGGCCGAAGAAGTGGTAGCGCGCGGCGTCGTCGACGCGACGCAGGTCGTAGCGGCTCGAGAGCGCGCGCGCGAAGGCCTCGTACCCGTCGGGCGAGAGCTGCACCTGCTCGGCCGTCACGCGCGACAAGAGCCAGTCGCCGGGGCGGCTCGCGTAGCGATCGGGCGCCGGCATGATCACGTGCTTCAGCACGCGTCCGCTCGTCGTGTCGACGTACACGCGCTCGAGGAAGTCGCGGTAGCGACTGAGCCGCTCGATCGCGAACGAGGCGGGCATGGTCGAGCCGGCGGCGAGCTGCATCGACGGGCCCGACGGGCCGACGGCGAGCCGATCGAGGGCGGCGCCGACCCGCTGCGACAGCGTCGTGAGCGCGTCGGCCGTCGCGAGCTGCACGGCGGTCTGCACCTCCTCGATGCGCTTCTCGCCGGCCGGGCGCTGCGCGTAGCCGGTGACGTGCTCGCTCCAGACGGTGCGCGAGGCGCCGGCGCGTCGATCGACCAGCTCGGCGAAGAGCGTGACGTTGCCGTAGGCGGCGTAGTTGCGCGCGTGCACGTCGATGATCGCGTCGCGGCTGTCGTTCGACGAGATCACGATGATCGTCTCGTGGTTGGCCGCGAAGTGCGTGCCGTAGAGGTGCTCGATCTTCAGGCGCAGCTCGAAGTCGGCCCCGCCGGAGCCGTGCAGCACCTTCGTCGCGACGCCGCCCGCCGAGAGCTGCGCGATCGCGAGCTCGCGCAGCTCCGCGGGCGCGCTCCGCGAGGCGGCCTCGTCGTTGGTGACGTAGTTGCCCTCGCGCGCGAGGTAGACCCCGACGCCGAAGAAGATGAACAGCCGCGTGCGGACCGAGTCCCCTTGGTGCTCCTCGGCCGGCCGCAGGTCGTCGACCGGCGCGACCGCGAGCGACACCTGCGGCCGCGGAGGCATCGCTGGCGCGGTGGGGAGCGGCCCGCGCAAGGTGCCGGGCATGACGGCGCCGCCGCAGCCGATCGCCGCGGGGAGGAGCGTCGCGAGCGAGAGGGTGAGGAAGAGCGATCGCGTCCGCATCGGGGTCACCTCGTCGTCGCGCCGATCGCCGCGAGCAGCTCGGGATCGGCCGTCAGGCGCTCGGCGAGCTTCCAGCCGAGCAGCTTCAAGAAATCGGTCCCCTCGTCCCAGGGCACCTTGCCCTCGAGATCGTAGGTCCTGCGCAGCAAGAGCCGCCCGTCGGCGTCGGTGATGGTGAGGTCGACGATCACGCGACCGACCTGGAAATCGCCGGCGTCGTGCTTGTCGCGGATCTGATCGTGCTGCAGCCGCAGCAGCGTGCCGTGCACGAGCACCGGCGCCATCGCGCGCATCGCCGGCTCGAGCAGCGTCGGCTCGGCGCCGCCCGCGTAGTCCTTGAGCACCGCGAGCCCCGAGGCGCGCAGCGCGTCGCTCACGTGCTCGAAGAGCTCGACCGGGCCGTCTTTGTAGAAGTAGGTGCGGTAGAGCGGCGAGACCTCGTAGTTCGCGCGGTCGTAGAGCCCGCCGACGGGGTTCGGCGCGGTCGAGTCGAAGCGGCCGAGGATGATCGTGCGGCTGCCGACCAGCGGCCTCGGGGCGGGAGGGGCGAGGTCGGCGACGGCCCCCAGGTCGAAGCGCTCGCTGCGGTGGGGCGTGCTCGGGGGGGACGACCAGTAGCAGCCGGTCGAGCCGCCCGCGCTCGCGGCCAAGGCGATCGCCAACGCGAGGGCGCGCGGCCGGATCATCGCGCGCCTCCTTCGCGCGAGACGCCGTCGTCGGCGCTCGCGGCGCCGGCGGGCAGCAGGCGCGCCCCTTGGCGCTCGAGGTGCGCGTTGAAGTGCAGCCCGTCGAGCGGCGCCGACTCGGCGAAGGGATCCTTGCCCCCCTTCTCGGGGTGCACCTCTCGCGCGTCGCGGAAGGAGAAGGCCGAGCCGTAGGCGAAGCCGGGGCTCGTGCCCGCCATGACGGTCGTGTCGGACGACCGGAACCCCTGGTAGTCGTACTCCCACGTGTCGCCCCGCGGCGCGGCTGGCTCCCAGGGGTTCGCGGCGCAGCCGCCAAGCACGGCGGCGAAGAGCACCAGCGGAGCGATGGGCCGCCGGCGAAGCGAGACCGGTGATCGAGGCGTCATGGGTTCACTCCCGTCCGCGCGCGGCCTCGGATCGTGGCCGCGCTCGCCGTCCTACCACGTCGATCGGGGTCGCGGGATCGGCACGGCGCGGGCCCCGCGGCCAGCGAGCGGCGTACGATGCGCGCCGATGTCCCGCCTCGCCCGCGCCCCCTCGATGCTCGTCGTCTCCGCCGTGGTCGCGCTCGTCGCCACCGGCTGCAAGAAGCGCGGCGCCGAGAGCGCACCGAGCCCCGCCCCCTCGACGTCGTCGCTCGCCTCCGCGCGAGCCCCGGCCGAGCCCGCCACCGCGACGGTGCGCTTCGAGCGCTTCGTCGACGCGCACGCCCACCCGAAGGAGGGGCTGGTGCAGGTCGCCGGCGTCACGCGCGACGGCGCCGTGGTCCTCGTCGACTACGACGCCTCGCTCGCCGTCAAGGCGCGTCACGACCTCGCGCAAGGCTTCGTCGCGGGCGACTCGACGCGCGTGTCGCTGGAGCCTGGTGGGCTGGTGGTCGCCAACGGCAAGCTCGGCGACGAGCCGCAGACCTGGCTGTTGCAGGAGGGGGCGGCGCCGCGCGCGATGAGCCCCGAGTGGTGCGAGACCGATCAGGGCGTCGCGTGGCTGCAGCGCGACGACGCCGGCGTGCGCGTGCACTTCGTGCGGCGCGCCCCCCCCGCGATCGACGCGACCTCGGCGCTCGTCGGCGCGCCGACCTCGCTCGCCTTCCTCGACTGCAGCGCCGCGCTCGTCGTCGTCTCGCTCAGCGAGAACGAGCGCCGCCTCCTCGTGCGCCTCTCCCCCTCGGCCCCCGATTTCGCGACCCAGAAGCCGACGCCGATCGAGGTCGAAGGGCCTGACGATCACGCCGAGGACCAGCGCGAGCTGCGCGTGATCCCGCGCGCCGACGAGGTCGCGGTGCTCTTCGTCGGCGAGCAGGGGGCCGTCTCGATGCGCCTGCTGCGCGCGGGGCAGAGCGCGCCGACGCCGTGGATCACGCCGACGCTCCCGGCCGAGGCGGGCAAGCCCCAGAAGCCCTTCAGCTACGCCTTCGAGAACGACATCGTAGAGACGTCGACCGCCGCCACCGCGCGCGGTCCGCTCTTCCTGCTGTCGAACGAGCCGATGCCGCCCGGCGGCTCGTGCCCGCCCAGCACCGAGCCCGTGCGCACGGTGCTCTACACGTTCGGCTTCGACGCCGCCGGCAAGGGGGCGAGCGTCGTCACGCGCCCGATCGTCGAGCTGCCGTGCGGCGTCGACGCGATCCCCGCCCACCTCGACGCCGACGCGTCGGTCGCGCACGTCTGGTGGACCGAGCCGGTCGAGGACGCGAGCTGCGCCGAGGCCGGCCTCGGC
This sequence comes from Myxococcales bacterium, assembly GCA_021783935.1. GTDB lineage: Bacteria > Myxococcota_A > Polyangia > Polyangiales > JADJMO01 > CAIXWQ01. The sequence goes on from JAJXTK010000477.1 coordinate 3,656, forward strand.
ATCGGGGCGATCCTCGAGGCGGCGAGCGACCGCCCGGGGGCGCGTCGCTCCAAGATCCTGGCCGAGGCCGTCGTGCGCCTCGAGGACGGCCGCTACCTGGCGGTGGTGCGCAGCGGCGGCTGCGCCCCCTACGCGGCGCCCGGCAACGGCGCGCTGGTGGTCGCGCCGGCGCCGAAATAGCGGGCCGAGTGTCGCCTCAGAACGTCCCGGTGAGCGAGAAGGTCGCCCCGCCCCACGTCGGCGCGACGGAGAGGGCCGCGGTCGGCGCCGACTCGGGCTGGTCCTTCTTGCGCAGCAAGAAGAAGCTGCCGACGGTCACCACGGCGCCGACGAGCGTGACGACGCCGAAGACGTTGGTGAGGGTGTTGTACTTGTTGGTCTGATCGACCTCGTACAGCCCCTGCGCCTTCACGCTCGCCATGTTGGGGTTGTTCGCGTTCTTCGGATCGAGGACCCAAGCCGAGAGGATCCCGACGTTGTCGCTGTGGATGTTCCGGCTGGTCCAGAAGATCGGCCACAGCAACGCCGACACGACGGTGACGCCCGCGGCGACGTAGGTCACGGGGTGGATCGACGCCAAGAACGAGGTGCGCATCGGCGCCTCCTCCTTCGGCTGCTCGGTCGTCTTCGGCGCCTCGCCTTCGGGCGTCGCCTCGGTGGTCTGCGGCGGCTCCGTCGTGGCCTCGGTGGTCTGCGGCGCCTCGGTGGTCTTCGGCGTCTCGACCGTCTTCGGGGGCTCGACCGTCTTCGGCGCGGTCGCCGTCGCGCGGAAGCGCACCGTCGTCGAGCCGCCGGCGACGAGCTGGATCCTGTCGACCGACTCCTTGCCGTCGGCGTTCTTGATCTGCACGGTGTGCGCGCCCGGGAGCACGTCGATGCCGTCGGCGTAGGGGCCCTGGCGGACCTCGCCGTCGATCGTCACGCTGCTCCCCGCGGGCGCGTCGACGTTCACCACGCCGAGCTGCTTGCGCGCGTCCGCGAGGCCGCCTCGCGCGTTGTCTTGGTCGTCCTTGTCGAGCCCCGGCAGCGCGAGGGCCTCGCGGAAGTGCGCCGCGGCCTCGAGCGGGCGCTTGGTGTCGAGCTCGGTGTGCGCGAGGTTCAGCACGATGCTCGGGCGCTTCTTGAGGCCGTAGGCGGCCTTGAACTTCACCCGCGCCTCCTCGGGCTTGCCGGTCTTGTAGAGCTTGAGCCCCTCTTCGAATAGCGACTTCGCCTCCCTCGTGTCGGCGTCCATCCCCTGCGCGATCGCTGCCGTGGGCACCGACGCGGTGGCGATCGAGAGGGCCAGGATCGAAGCGATGGCTCGGAAACGCATCAGGGCTCTCCTCGCAAGCGAGTTTGGGGCGCGCGCGGGCGAGCATCACCGACGCCGTGCGCGCGGCGGGCAAGGCTTCTAGCACGGCCTCGCGACGAGCGCGTGGCGCGGGGCGGGGTCAGAAGTCTTCCTTGAGCTTGGTCGCCGGCTTGGGCGCGGGGGGCGGCGGCTTGGGCGCGGCGGCCGGCTTCGGGGCCGCGCTCACCGCCTTGGGAGGCGGCGGCTTCGGCGCTTCGGGGGGCGCGGTCACGGCGGGCGGCGGCTTCGCGG
>JAJXTK010000478.1 GCA_021783935.1 Myxococcales bacterium
GATCGGCTTGATGCTCGCGAGCAGCGCGTCGAAGTCGGCGCGCGCCGCGAGCACGCTCTTCGCCGACCCCGTCAGCTTGAAGAAGTGCGCCTGCCCGGGCGTCGCCACGATGGCGCCGAGCAGCGCGAAGCCCGGCGAGCCGGCGCCGCCCATGCCTGCGTACGTCCCCTGCACCTCGACGAGCGTCGTCTTGAAGCCGCCGACGGTGCGCTCCGAGCGCTTCGCCGTCTTCTGACCGGCCTCGTCGAACTGCGAGATCCAGCGCTGCGCGTTGGCCTCGGCGTCGCCGCCCGCGCGGCTCACCGTCAGCTGCGGCGCCTCGGCGTCGCCCGCCTCGCGGGGCAGCTCGTAGGTCGCGATGCGGAACGCGTTCACGATCGGCGACTTCGTCCACTTCGCCGGCGCGCTCCACTCGATCGTCGGCTTCGACTCCATCGGCACGAAGCCGGTCGAGCCGGCCGCGCTCGCCGAGCCGATCGGCATGTGCCCCGCAGGGAGCTCGGCCCCCGGAAGCGCGGGGTGCCCCGGCGGCAGCTCGCTCGCCGACCCGATCGGCGGCGCCATGCCCTGCCGAGGCGCCTGCACCACCTCGGGCGCAGGCCCAGGCGCCGGCGCGGCGGGCTTGCGCAGGAGCGCGAGCCCGGCCCCGCCGGCGATGCCGGCGATGATCAGCAGGATTCCAGGGAGGTTCTTCGCCGCGCCTTCGGTCGCCATCAGGGGCGCGAGCCTAGCGCAGTCGGCGGCTGGATCGGCAAGCCGCGGTACTTCTCCATGGCGAGGATGGCGTCGTAGAGCACTTCTTCGACGTAGGTCGGGTTGTGCACGCCGAACGCCGAGCCCCGCGCCATCATGAAGTAGTCGTAGAGCGCGCCCGCGACGTCGGCCGTGAGCGTGACCGGCGTCGCGTAGGTGCGCGCGACGTCGAGCTGGAAATTGCCGTCGATGCGCTCGCCGGGCTGCAGACCGTCGGGGTACATGCCCGACGGGAGCGCCGCGGTGTTGCGCGTGAGCAGCCCCGGCCCGCTCATCGACGTGCACGTCGCGGGGGTGCCCGGATTGCTGCAGCCGTCGAGCAGCTGCTCGAGCTGCACGAGCATGCCCCGCACGATCGTCTGGTGACCGTCGACGTCGAAGCTGGTCGCCGACGTGTGGCAGGTCAGCGTGCAGGTCGACAGGCGCGGCCGCATCGTGTGATCGGGCGGGCCGGCGTCCGGCGAGGCGCCGAACGTGCTCATGTGGCAGTCGACACAGGCGTCGACGAGCTTGGTGTGCGGGTGATTGCGCCGATAGCTGAGCGGGAGACCGTTGGGGTCCCTCGCGTACTCGTAGGCGCCGAGCGCGGTGAACACGTCGGCCTGCGGGCCGTCGTGCGGCCCCCAGTAGGCGCTGGTGATCGCGTTGGACCCTTGCCCCGCGGCGTCGGCCGTCACGTAGAAGGTCACGTCCTTGCGGGACTTGTGACAGAAGATGCAGGTGTTGCCGCGCCCGTAGGCGCCGGCGGGCTGGCCGACGGGCGCCGTCGAGCCGGCAGGGCTCTTCTCGATCACCGACTGGAACGACGTCGCCTTCGGCACGCGCAGCGGCGCCGAGTAGGGGACGTAGGGTTGCCCCGTCTTGTGCGGATCGACCGCGTCGGTGAAGGCGTGGCACGTCACGCACTGCACGACGCCCATCGTCGCGCTGCCGGCGTACAGCGCCTCGCTCACCACGCCCGCGTCGCTCATGTAGTTGGTCTGGCCGGCGTCGACGTTCGTGGGGGTGCCGCCGCCGACGTGACCCGAGACGCGGTTCGGCAGCGAGTCGAGCGCGTGGCAGTTGCCGCACGGGTTGGTGTTCGCGACCCAAGCCGCCTGCTCGTCCGCCTCCTGCGCCATCAGCGCGTGCTTCGACGAGCGCCACTGATCGAGCACGCCACCGGTGATGCCGTGGCAAGGCGACATGCACGAGACGTTGACCGTTCCGTCGGGCACCGCGGCGTCCGCGAGCGAGCCGGGCGGCCCGGCCTCGCCCGGTGCGCCCGTGGGCCCCTCGAGGCCGGCTTCCCCCGCAGGCCCGGGCACCCCCTGCACGCCGGGCGGCCCCTGGTCGCCCTGCGGACCCGTCGATCCGGTGCACGCGCCCACGAACGCGGCGGCTGCGATCGCGATCGCGAGCTGCGTGGCGGTCAACGCTCGAGACATGGACATTCGCTCCTTTTCGCCCTGACCCGCGCAGCCTAGGGTCGACAGCGTCCGCGCTGAATACCCGGGCCGCGTAGACTACGCGCATGTGCGCCCCTCGGAAGGCGACTCGCCGATCGCCTGCCGAGCGATTTAGCACGGAAGGCGCGGCGTTGAGCATCGCTCGAAGCGGCGAATGGGCGCAGACAAGATCGCGGTCGATACGCACGTCCGGCCTTGCGATTTGCGGCCACGTTCGCCACCCTGCGCACCGATGGTCTCCTCGTCGGCCAAGGCGCCCGCTTCGGCGCCCTTCACTGCTGCGCGTCGCATCGCGCGCCTGCTCGTCCCGAGCGCGATCGCGCTCGCGACGTCCGCCGCCGCGTGCAGCGCGACCGACAAGGGGGCGCCGACGCCGGCGTTCCGCGAGGATCTCGCCGTCGCGTTCCAAGCGAAGTGCGTCGAGTGCCACTCCGGCGACGCGCCCGCGGGCGGCTGGCGCGCGACTTCGTACATGGACGTCATCGGGTGCGTCGCCGCCGACGGCAGCCCGGCGACCGGCTGGACCAACAGCCCCGACGAGGCGCCGATCCTCAAGGTCCTCTCGGATCACACGCACCTGCGGGGCCTCCCCATCGTCAAGCGGCTGAACGACGCCGAGAAGGACCAGCTCTATCACTGGGTCGCGGCGGGGGCGCCGGCGTGGCGCAGCGCAGTGCACGATCCGAGCTTCGTCGACCCGCGCTCGCCCAAGCACCACTCGAAGTGGCTGCGCGCCCGCAAGTGGCAGCCGATGCTCGATCCGAGCTACCAGCCGGCGCAGAGCCCCGACGCCGACGGCGTGGTCGATCCGGGCCCGTGCGGCCAGTGCCACGCGGGGCTGCCGGCGAGCGCCACCCCCGGCGCGTCGAACCCCGACGCCGGCCCACGCTATTTCGCCCCCGGCGCCACCGACTGCACGAGCTGCCACAACAAGCCCGGGGGCGTGCTCGGGTGCACGACCTGCCACGGCCACGACGACAAGCCCTACGGCGTGCGCGACGTCTGCTTCAACCCGCCGAGCCAGCGAGGCCCGCTCGACGCCACCGAGGATCGTGAGCGCAACCACGACGGCCACGTGCTCGCCGGTAGCCAGTTCATGAGCAAGCCGCTCATCTGCACGGCTTGCCACAACGTCCCCGGCGGCGACGACATCCTCAACGGCCTGCACGGCGGCACGCACGCCAACGGCCAAATCGACGTCGTCCTCGCCCCCGGCGTCGCCGGCGCGAACGCCAGCTGGGATCCGACGACGAAGGCGTGCACGAACCGGTGCCACAACGCGACTCCGGACATGAAGAGCCCGACGCAGGACGCCAAGCGCCCGACGCCGTCGTTCGACGACAAAGACAAGATCCAGTGCGGCGACTGCCACGGCGCGCCCCCCTCGGGGCCCGGCGGCCACGACCCGCTCACCAACGCCGACTACGTCCACTACGTCTCGCCCGACGGCACCTGCACCTTCTGCCACAAGGAGGTGCTCGTCGACGCGACGGGCAACAAGTCGCTCAAGCAGCCCGTCGTGCTCCACCTCGACGGCAAGATCGAGAAGGGCGACGGCAGCGGCCGCTGCGACGCGTGCCACGGCAGCGTCGGCGCCCCCGACGACACGCTGCTCAACGCGATGCCGCACACGGGCTCGCACGAGCGGCACCTGAACCCGAAGTGGACGAACCCAATCGGCTGCGAGAACTGCCACGTCGTGCCGACGAAGTCCTCGCGCCACCCCGTCGGCGACACCGGGCACGGCCACGTCGCCTTCTCGGGGCTCGCCACCGCGGCGGGCTTCCCGGCCAAGCCCTACCAGCCGGGCGGCAGCTGCTCGGTCTACTGCCACTCCGCCATTCCGCAGGCCACCGACGCGAGCGGCGCGCCGCAGGGGGTTCCGAACCCGGTCTGGGGCATGGGGCCGAGCGGCGGCGCGTGCGGCGCGTGCCACGGCGTGCCGCCGCCCCATCACTTCGAAGCGGGCACCTGCGGCGGCATCTTCTGCCACGGCGGCATCGTCACCCCCGATCCCACGCGCTCTCTCAACGACGCCGGGGTGGTCTTCACCGACGCAGGCGTCGGCGTGCACGTCAACGGCGCGGTCAATCCGGTCTTGCCCTGAGGCCGACCTTCGCGGCAGCGAAGGATCGATTCCATCAATTCGAGGGGTCGAGTCGCGTTGACCGCTCGACTCGTGTTTGCTCCACTGGCATCAGCGGGGGGCCTCCATGAGACGGTTCGCGATCGGCTTGTTGCTCGCCCTGTGCGCGCTCGGAGGGGCCTGCAAGAAGGGCAATTCTGTGGCGGTCGCCGATGCCGGCGCGGCCGCGAGCAGCGTCAAGGTCACGCGCGTCGCCGGGGTCGGCGAGCAGCTCGTCGACCTCGACAAGTCGAAGCTCGTCCTCTCGATCGTGAAGGATCGCGACGCCGCCAATCCGGTGAAGGCCAACGTCATGTTCCGCGACGGCGCGCTGTCGCTCGGGGCCGGCACCGCGCGCATGTCGATTGATTTGACCACCTTCGACTCGGCCATTCCGGTGCGCAACGAGCGCGTGCGCAACTTCTTCTTCGAGGTGTCCGCCACGGGCTGGGACACGGCAGAGCTGACCATCTCCAAGCTCCCCGACGCCGCGCTCGCCGCCCTGCGTGCTCGCAAGCCGGTGCTGCGCGCGGCCGTCGAAGGAGACCTCAAGCTCCACGGCAAGACGGCGCACGTGCCGATGTCGCTCGACGCCGGCTTCGACGGCGGAGGCGAGCTCTGGGTGCGATCGAACACCCCCGTCGAGGTGAAGATCTCGGAGTTCGGCCTCACCGACAACCTCCGGCGTCTCTCGGCGATCTGCATGCACGACAGCATCGACGACGTGGTGAAGGTCGACGTTACGCTGGTCTTCCCGGGGAGATAGGCGCACCCGCGGGCGTCACCCGGGTCGGGATCCCGCCCTGAGCGCGATCGTCGCTGTTACAGCCCCCATCCCCGCCCTTCCCCCGCGGTGCGGGGGAAGGGAGATCGCGTGGCGCGAACGCGCGCAGGCAACCG
>JAJXTK010000479.1 GCA_021783935.1 Myxococcales bacterium
ATCGGGGCGGTCGAGCAGCGCGAGCAGCGCCGCCCCGGCCGCCTCGCCGCCGATGAGCCCCACCGCCTCGGCCGCGGCCGCGCGCACGTTCGCGTCCGGGTCGTCGAGCGCGGCCACCACCGCTGGCAGCGCGCGCTCCTTGCGCGTGCCCGCGAGCACCTCGATCGCGAGCTTGCGCCCGTCGGCGTCGAGCAGCGCCTCGCCCGCCTCGCCGACCGCGCCGAGCGCCCCCACGATCGCGTCGATCGCGGGCGGCGCCATGGCGGCCAGCGCCTCGACGGCGGCGTTTCGCCGCGCGACCTCGTCGCTCGGACCGCGCAGCGCCTCGATCAGCGCCGGCACGACGTCGACCCGCGGCGCGACGTCGATCGCGAGCTGCACCGCCTGCTTGCGCACCCGCCAGTCCTCGTCGGACATCGCGCGCAGCAGCACGCCGAGCACCGCGTCGGGCGGCGCGCCGACGAGCGCCTCGACCACGAGCCTGCGCCCCTCCGCGTCGGCGGAGCCGAGCGCGCGCAGCGCGTCCTCGCGCGTCTCGGGGACCGGGATTTCGTAGAGCGGACTCACGCGCCCCCTCCGTCGCCGAGCGCCGCCATCGGCTCGGTCAACGCGCGAAGGCGCTCGAGGTCGAGCACGAACACGAGCCCGCCCTGCTCGGCGCGCCCGCCGCCGCGCGAGACGACGCCGAGGATGCCGCGCGAGTCCTCGCCGCCGCCGAGCGGCGGGGCCGGGCGCAGCGGCTCACGGGTCTGGAAGACGTTGAGCACGTGGTCGACGATCGCCGCGACCGTGCGCGTCGTCGGCTTGGCGGGCGCCGGCGCCGCGACGGCGATCTCGACCATGATCCACTTCACGCGCTTCTTCGCCTCGGAATCCTCGAGCGGCGGCAGCCCGAAGCGCGCGCGCAGATCGATGACCGGCACGACCTCGCCGCGGTGGTCCGCGACGCCGACGACGGCCGACGGCGCGTGCGGCAGCTCGATGACCGGCTGCGGGTTCACCACGGCGCGCACGGGCTCGATCGGCAGCCCGTAGACGACGTTGCCGACGCCGAAGAGCACCAGCTGCCGCTCGGGCGCGCTCGGGGTAACGGGCCGACGCGGATCGAAGGCCATCAGCCGCCTCCCTTGGCCGCGGCGAGCGCCGGCGGCAGTGCCGCTCCCTTGTCGGTCGCGCCGCCGAGGATGGGGCGCAGATCGATCAAGATGACCATCTCGCCTTGCTGGCGGCCGATGCCCGCGACGTACTCGGCGAGCTCGCTGCCGAGGATGTTGGTCGCGCTCTCGACCTCGTCCTCCGCGAAGCGATAGACGTGGAGCACCTCGTCGACGAAGAGGCCGACCCGCTCGCCTCCCCCTTGGTCGACGGGGAGCTCCGCGAGCAGGATGCGCGCGCGGCGGTTCGACGGCGTCTCGGCGAGCCGCAGGCGGCGGCGGAGATCGCGCACGGTGACGATGCGCCCGCGCACCGAGATGACCCCCATGACGTCGCTCGGCGCGCGCGGGACCTCGGTGAGCGGCGGCAGCTTGAGGATCTCCTTCACGTACGAGATCGGCACCGCGTAGATCTCCTCGGCCATGCGGAAGGCGAGGAACTCCGTGCGGGCGCCGCGCTCGACGGCGCGACGCGCGAGCGCGCCACGGCGCGCCGCAGGCGGATCCGCGCGACGCTGCGTCACGACGCCTCGCCTCCGGCGCCGAGCCGACGCTGGCCCATCAAGCGTCCCGCCTCGCTCGGCGCGAGGATCTCCTCGACCAGCGCGGGTGCGTCGATGACGAGCCCCACGTTCTGGTCGCCGAGCTCCGTCGCCCCCGAGAAGCCGCGCACCCCGTGCAGCGTGCGACCGAGCGGCTTGATCACGATGTCTTGCTGGCCGATGAGCGAGTCGACGACGCAGCCGAGGCGGTGGTTGCCGACGCCGATCACCACGGCGAACTGCCGCACCGGCGGCGGCGCGCCGTCGGGGCGAGGCAGGCCGAAGAGGGCGTCGAGCCGACAGAGCGGCAGCGTCTGGCCGCGCAGGTTGGTGATCTCGCGCGACTCGATCGTGCGCACCGAGGCCGGGTCGAACATCAGCGCCTCGAGCACGCTCGCGAGCGGCAACGCGTAGCGCCGCCCCGCCACGACGACCACCAGCGCGCTGATGATCGCGAGCGTGATCGGCAGCGTCACGGTCATCTTGGTGCCGATGCCGAGCTCGCTCTGCACGTCGACCACGCCGCCGAGCCGGCCGATGTTCGTCTTGACGACGTCCATGCCGACGCCGCGCCCCGACAGCTCGCTGGCTCCGTCCTTGGTGCTGAAGCCGGGAAGGAAGATGAAGCCGAGGATCTCCCGCGGCAGCAGCCCCCGCGCCTCCTCGGGGGTGACGAGGCCACGCTTCTGGGCGGTGAGCAGCACGCGCTCCTCGTCGATGCCCGCGCCGTCGTCCTGCACCTCTATGACGACGTGGTTGCCCTTCTGGTAGGCGTTGAGCGCGATGGTGCCCGTGTCGGGCTTGCCGCGCTCGCGGCGCACCTCGCGCGGCTCGATGCCGTGATCGATCGCGTTGCGGATCATGTGCATGAGCGGGTCGGAGAGCTCCTCGACGATGAGCTTGTCGACCTCGGTCTCGGCGCCCGTGATGACCAGGTTGATGTCCTTGTCGTGCTCGCGGCTGATCTGGCGGACGACCCGCGCGAGCTTGTCGAACACCTGCCCGAGCGGGACCATGCGCACCTCGAGGATGCCCCCCTGCATGTCGCCAAGGTGCCGATCGAGGCTCCGGTGCAGCCGGTGCAGCTCGGTGCCGAGCTCGCGCAGCTCGGGCATGCCGCGCACGCGGTCGGTGATGCGGCCGAGGGCGCTGCGCACGATGGCGAGCTCGGCGACGATGTTCATGAGGTGATCGAGCTTGCGGATGTCGACGCGGACGGTCTGCGCGACGCCGCGGATGGTGAGGCCCGCGGCCGGCTCCGCGCTCGCCTCGTCTTCGCGGCCCCCCTCGCCCAGGACGTCGACCTCGCGAGTGCGCGGCGAGGCGAGGCGCGCGGGCTCCTGCGGCGCGGAAGGAGGCGTGGTCAGGCGCGCCGGTTCGCCGAGCACCGTCGGCGGCGGCTCGCTCACGAGCGCCCGCGCGCCGCGCCGCGCCACCGGATCGATCTGCAGGCCCGGCGCGGCGAGCTCGGTGCGCAGCACGTCGAGCGTCTGCCGGCTGGCGAGCAGCACGTCGAGCTCGATCGCCTCGGCGTCGCCCCCCTCGCCGCTCGGCAGGTAGGTGATGATCTCGCCGTGTGGCTTCGCGCGCGCCTTGAGATCGTCGAGGCCCGTGTCGATCGTCGCGAGCTCGAAGCGCGCGCGGATCTTGAAGAGCCCGACCCCCTGCTGGAGGTTGGCGCGCAGGCGGTGCTCCTCGTACTCGGTGAGCACGCCGAGCAGCCCCGGGTCGAGGTCGTAGTCGCCGAGCGGGTTCTGCGACGGCCCACCCTCGCGCGAGGTCGTCGCGCCGAGCGCCGCGAGCAGCTCCTCGACCTCTCGGGCCGGCTCCGGCTCGCCGCTTCGCAGCGCGACGAGCATGATGTTGTAGACGTCGACGGCCCGGAAGAGGACGTCGAGGACCTTCGGCGTGATCTCGCTGCGCCCGAGGCGGAGATCATCGAGCAGATCTTCGAGGTGGTGCGAGAGCGTCGACATGCGCGCGACGCCGAAGAGGCTCGAGAGCCCCTTGAGCGTGTGCACCGCGCGGAAGGCGTCGTTGACGACCTCGGGATCGCTCTCGGCGTGCCCGCCGGAGGCGCGCTTGATGGCGGCGTCGAGCGCCAGGAGATCGCGGGAGAGCCCCTCGACGATCTCCTGCGCCTCGCTGATGAACTCGTCGCGCTGGTCGATCACGGTGTCCTCGAGCTCGCCCAGCTCAGCCCGCGCCGCCCGACGGCGTGCCCGAAGGGCGCCCGCCCGGCGAGCTTCGTCGGCCGCGCGTGAGGAAGGCGACCACGAGATCGCGCAGCTCCTCGGGCTCGAACGGCTTGGCGATGAAGGCATCGGCCCCGAGCGCGATTCCGCGCGTGCGATCGCGCTCGGCGGCCTGCGTGCTGACGATGATCAGCGGCGTGGTCCGGTGGTGCTCGCTCTTGCGGATGAAGTTGACGAGCTCGAGCCCGTTGATGTCGGGCATGTTGATGTCCGTGATCACGAGGTCGTAGGGGCCGCGCGGCAGCAGGCGAAGCGCCTCGAAACCGCTGGATGCCTCGACCACCGTGATGTCGACGGCCGGCGCAGCGGCGTCGTCGGCCGCCTCGAGGGCGGCGCGAATGAACGACCGCATCGCCGCCGAGTCCTCCACGAGCAGCACGCGTGCCACGGGGTGAGGATACACGGGCCGAGGGCTCGTGGGACAAGCGCGAAGCGCGGCTGCAAACGCGCGCCGAGGTGCCCACATCGGCTCGTTTTTTCACGGAGGAGGCGGCGCGAGGTACCCTGAGGCGATGCTGGTCAAGCACATCACCTTCGCCGACGTCGAGCGGGAAGCGTGGGAGCGCAGCCAGGCGACGTGGCTCGCGATGACCGTGGCCGCGGGCGGACTGTCTTGGGCGTACGCCGCGGAGTCGGCCCGCGAGGCGCGCGCGGTGTTCCGCTGGCGCGACGACGCGGCCGCCAAGCGCTTCCAGGAGACGACGCGCGACCGGGCCGAGGAGGCCGCGGGGCGCATCGGCCGCACGACGATCCTGTACCTCGATCCGGTGAGCGAGTTCGGGTCGGCGATCGGCGCGGGCTTCGTCGCCGAGACGATCAGCTGGATCCGCGAAGGGATGGACCACGCCTGGCTCGACAGTCAGCAGGCGTTCAGCGACGTGCGCCTGCGCTCCGACGGCTACGTCGGGGGGTTCGTGGCGCACGGACGCCACATGTACACGGTGACGGCGTTCTGGCGCGACCGCGAGGCCCACGATCACTTCCTGCGCGTGTCGGTCCCCCACCTGCGCGCGCGCTGGCGCACCGACGACGCGACCGCCAAGCTCATCCGCTTCCGCGCGCCGCTGGTGTCGGCCCTCTGCTGGGCCAAGCCGATCGCCTGAACTCCGAGGCTACGGCAACCCGAGCACCGCGCGGGCGACCTTCGCCCCCGCCGCGCGCGCGAGGTCGCAGATGGCCGCGTCGCGCGCGCCGGCCCACGCCGCGGCCGACGAGGTCGTCGCGACGTCGTCGCTGGCCTCG
>JAJXTK010000480.1 GCA_021783935.1 Myxococcales bacterium
TCATCCAGTCGATCGAGGACCTGCACCGCGTCGCGCGCATCGCCTTCGATCAGAACCCCTCGGTGCGCGCGAGCTTCCACAAGAAGATCCTCGACGACGCGCGCCGTCGGAGGCCCAAGCAGGAGGAGTGACTGCCGCGCCGTCGCGCCGCGGCGTGCGAGGTCGCGTCGAGCGCGAAGGGGGAGCTGGTGCCTGGAGCGGATATGCCCTGCTGGGGTATTGGATCATGCCGTCGTGCCGCATCGAGACTGACGCTGACGTCAGTAGTCAGGATTCCGATCGGGCCGAATCCTCGGAATGGTGCATGAATTTGGGACGAAAATCTAAGTCGATGAACCGGCTCGTCGACTGACACGCGTGTCAGTTCAGCGTACGAAGCGGACATGCGGAACCTGCATGTCGGGCTGGACGTGGGGGCGGAGTGGGTGAAGCTCGCGGTGCTGCGCGCCGGCGACGATGGGCTCGAGGTCGTGCACACCGACGCGATCGCGCACCGCAAGGACCCCCACGCGGCGATCACGGCGCTGCTCGGGCGGCTCGATCTGCGCGCGGTCGGCGGGCTCGCCGTGACCGGACGCCTCGCCGGCGTGCTCGACGCCGAGGCGGTGCCGACCAAGGCCGCGATGCGACGGGGCGTAAGGCTCCTGCACCACGAGCTGCCCGGCGTGACGCTGCTCTCGATCGGCGCGCATGGCTTCTCGGTGCTCGAGATCGGGCAGAACGGCGAGGAGTGGTTCCAGCAGAACTCGCGCTGCTCGCAGGGGACGGGGAACTTCCTCACGCAGCTGGTCGAGCGCTTCGGGCTCGACGTGGAGCAGGCCGCGGCGCTCGCCGACGGCGTGCAGGAGCCGGCGCACCTGTCGGGGCGCTGCCCGGTCATCCTCAAGACCGACATGACCCACCTCGCCAACAAGGGCGAGGACCGCGGCCGCATCGTCGCGGGGCTCTACGACGCGGTCTGCGACAACGTGCTCACGCTCGTGCGCACCCGCCTCGCCCCGCGCGACGTCGTGCTGATCGGCGGCGTCCCCCGCGCGGCGCGCGTGCGGCGCACGATCGCCCGGTGGCTCGACGCGCGCGGCATGCGCCTGCTCGCCGCGGGGCCGCACGACGAGTACCTCGAGGCCCTCGGCGCCGCGACGCACGCGGCCGAGCACCCGCGCGAGGTCGGCGCGATCGAGGCGCTCCTGCGCCGCGCGGAGGGCACGCGCCTCGAGCGGGTGCCGCGCCTGCGCGACGCGCTGAAGAACGTCCGCCGCATCCCCAAGACCGACCTGCCGACCGCGGAGGCGCTCGAGCGTCGGCGCGCGCGCGTGCTCTTCGGCCTCGACATCGGCTCGACCGGCTCGAAGGCCGTCGCGGTCGACGTCGAGCACGGCGTGGCGATCTGGGAGACGTACCTGAACACCGAGGGCGCGCCCGTGCACGCGTCGCAGCGCCTCGTGCAGCGCTGGGTCGAGGCGCTCGGCGCGCGCGTAGAGGTGCTCGGCTTCGGCGTCACCGGCTCGGGGCGCGAGGTCGTCGGCTCGCTCTTGCGCACCTGCTACGGCGACGAGCGCGTCTTCATCCTCAACGAGATCGCCGCCCACGCGGCCGGCGCGACCTCGATCGACCCCGAGGTCGACACGATCTTCGAGATCGGCGGGCAGGACGCGAAGTACATCCGGCTCGAGGAGGGGCGCGTCGTCGACGCCGCGATGAACGAGGCCTGCAGCGCGGGGACCGGCTCGTTCATCGCCGAGCAGGGGACGAAGTTCGACGGCGTCGGCCACGACGTCGCGGCGCTCGGGCGCGTCGCGCTCCAGGCCGAGTCGGGCGTCTCGCTCGGCCAGCACTGCTCGGTCTTCATGGCCGAGGTGATCGACGAGGCGATCACGCAGGGGGTGCCGAACGACGCGATCGTCGCCGGCCTCTACGACTCGATCATCCAGAACTACCTCAACCGCGTGAAGGGGCCGCGCAGCGTGGGCAAGCGCGTCTTCTGCCAGGGGATGCCGTTCAGCAGCGACGCGCTCGCGGCCGCGGTCGCGCGGCAGACCGGGCGCGAGGTCGTGGTGCCGCCGAACCCGGGCACCATCGGCGCGCTCGGCATCGCGCTGCTCGCCCGCGATCGTCTGCGATCGCGCGCCGTCGACGCGGGGCCCCTCGATGCGCGGCGCTTCCTCGATGCGCGCGTGATCAAGAAGGAGACGATCGTCTGCCGATCGATCAAGGGGTGCGGCGCGCCCGGCAACAAGTGCCGCATCGATCGGCTGACGACCGACGTCGCCGGCAAGGCGCAGAAGTTCCTCTGGGGGGGCAACTGCTCGCTGTACGACAAGGGGGCGGGGCGCGCGAAGCTCCCCGACGGCGCGCCTGACGTCTTCCGCGAGCGCGAGGGGCTGATCGACGCGGTGCTCGCCAAGGAGACGGGCCCGGACGGCGCGCCGGTCGTGGCCATGACCGACGAGTTCGCCCTCAAGGGGCACGTGCCGCTCTTCGCGACGTTCCTCACGCGCCTCGGCTTCCGCATCCAGGTCACGCGCGGCGCCGGCGCCGGCGCGCTGCGCAAGGGGATCGAGGGGGCGCGCGTGCCCTACTGCGCGCCGATGCAGATGTACCACGGCGTCTTCTTCGAGATCGCCGAGGCGCGCCCCGACTTCGCGCTGTTGCCCATGCTCCAGGAGCTGCCGCGCGTGGCGGCCGAGGAGCACTCGGTGCTCTGCCCGATCGTGCAGGCGAGCCCGGATCTGATCGGCGGCGTCATCGAGGGGCACGGCAGCCCGACCAAGCTGCTGCGCCCCACGGTGAAGTTCGACGAGCAGGGGTACCTGGGGGCGCGCTTTCGCGAGTCGATGCGCGCGCTCGCCGTCGAGCTCGGCGTCGGCTCGCGCTTCGAGGAGGCCCTCGCGGAGGCCGTCGCGGCCCAGCGGGCGTTCGAGCACGACTGCGTGGAGCTCGGGCGTCGGGCGCTCGACTACGCGCGGGCGAACGAGGTCGTGCCGATCGCGGTGCTCGGGCGCCCGTACACGATCTACAACGACGTGCTGAACTCCAACGTCCCGAGCATCCTGCGCAGCCTCGGCGCGCTGGCGATCCCGGTCGACTGCCTGCCGCTCGACTCGGAGCTGCCCGTCTACGACGACCAGTACTGGGGCTACTCGCAGCGTAACCTCCGCGCCGCCGAGCTCGTGCGCAAGACCCCCGGCCTCTACTCGGTCTTCTGCAGCAACTACGCCTGCGGCCCCGACAGCTTCACCCTGCGCTTCTACTCGTACGTCATGCAGGGCAAGCCGATGGCGGTCATCGAGACCGACGGCCACTCGGGCGACGCCGGCACGCGCACGCGCATGGAGGCGTTCCTGTTCTGCGTCGACGGCGATCTCGAGTCGCGCGCCTCCGAGGGGGCGCCG
The DNA here is from genome assembly GCA_021783935.1 of Myxococcales bacterium. Taxonomy (GTDB): domain Bacteria; phylum Myxococcota_A; class Polyangia; order Polyangiales; family JADJMO01; genus CAIXWQ01. The sequence continues at coordinate 3,393 of JAJXTK010000480.1, forward strand.
CGCAACGATTTTCAGGGGCTCGAGCGCCGGCGGGCGACGATGCCCGAGGCCAAGCGCACGGGCGCGACGATGCTCATTCCGCGCATGGGCGCGGGGGCCGAGCTCGCGGCGGCGGCGCTGCGCGGCGAGGGGTTCCGCGCCGAGTGCCTGCCGATCTCGAACCGCGAGGACGTGCGCGTCGGCCGGCGCCACACCTCGGGCAAGGAGTGCTTGCCGATGATGCTCACGGCGGGCACGCTGCTCAATCGCCTCGCGCAGGCCGAGGATCCCGACGAGAAGTTCGTCTTCTTCATGCCCACCGCGAAGGGGCCGTGCCGCTTCGGCGTCTACGGCTCGCTGCACAAGATCATCCTCGAGGAGACCAAGTGGTCCGATCGCGTGAAGGTCGTCTCGCCCGACGACGGCGACTACTTCCGCGAGATGTCGGGCGATTTCTCGCTGCGCATCTGGGTCGGCTTCGTGGTGCGCGATCTGCTCGAGGCGATGGTGCACGACGTGCGCCCGGTCGAGCGCGAGCGCGGGACCGCCGACGCGATCTACCAGCGCGCCTTCGCCGAGCTGCTCGATCGCATGGAGCACCCGCCCGCGTTCAGCGGCGCCTCGCTCGCGCGCGAGCTGTTCGGCGGGCTCTGGGGCGGCCGCGAGATCCTCGCGCGCGCGGCCAAGGAGTTCGCGGCGGCGAAGGATCCGAGCAAGGACGCGCCGACCGTCGCGGTGGTCGGTGAGATCTACGTCCGCCTCGATCCGTTCGCGAACGACTTCGTCGTGGACAAGCTCGAGGCCCGCGGCGTGCGCGCGCACCTCGCGCCGTTCGTCGAGTGGCTCGAGTACACCGCGCACCTCTCCGAGCAGCGCGTGATCGGCGGCGCGATGCGCAGCGACGACGACCCGATCAACATCGCGGTCTCGGGCCTCGTTCAGCGCAGCACCTACGAGCTCCTGTACGAGCTCTGCTCGAAGCCGATGGGGTGGGGGCACCGCACGACCGTCGCGGCGACGCTCGCTGCGTCCAAGAAGTACCTCAGCCCCGAGCTCGTCGGCGAGGCCGCCCTCACGCTCGGCGGCCCGCTCCACGAGCTCGCCGAGGGGCAGATCCACGGCGTGGTCATCGTCGGCCCGCACGAGTGCATGCCGTGCAAGATCGCCGAGGCGCAGTACGGCCAGGCGGCCGAGCAGATGAAGCTCCCCTACGTCTCGATCGGCTTCAACGGCGATCCGATGGACGAGGAGGCGCTCGACCGCTTCGCCTACGACGTGCATGAGGCCTACGGGCACGGCGAGGCGCGCGCGACGCCGCCCCTCGCGGCGAAGTCGAAGGGCAAGCCCGTGCGGCTGCGCCTGCCGGTCATCGCGGAGGCCGAGGACTGATTCGAAGCGCCGACGGGAGGCCCGCCGATGCGAAGGCCTCCCGTCGTTCTCGCGGGCGCGGCTACTTGCAGGTGAGCGCGCAGGTCTTGGTCGTCGCGTCGCAGCTGCCGGCCTGGCAGGGGTCGTTGCCGTTCGCGGCGGCCGGCGTGCAGGCCCCGCCGAAGCCGACCTGGGCCGAGCACTTGCTGTTCGCGTCGCAGTAGAGGTAGTCGCCGCAATAGCCCGCGGTGCCCGAGCTGCTGCAGTCGGCCCCCGCGGCGCCGTACGGCGCGCACGTCTTCGACGACGCGTCGCACATCGTGTCCCACGGGCAGCCGGAGTTGTTCGACGACGGGTAGGCGCAGGCCTGGCTCAAGTCGAGGAAGGGCTCGCATTTACCGGGCGTCGTGACGGCGCCCGAGCTCGGAGCGGTCACGAGGCCGGTGCAGGAGA
>JAJXTK010000481.1 GCA_021783935.1 Myxococcales bacterium
CGCCCTTCGTGCGCTCGAGACGGCGGGGCTCGCGCGCGACGTCGGCCGCGCGATCCTCAGGCTGCTCGGCGGCGCGCCGGAGCTGCTCGTCGGCGCGGGGGCGGCGTCGAGCTGGGTCGCCAAGGCGCAGCAGCTGCTCGCGGATCGCGCTACGTGGCGCGATCGCGTGGCCCTGCGTCACGCCTGGCGCGCCCACGGCCGACGCGACGCCGACCGGGCGCTGCCGCGCGAGGTGGTGGCGCGCCTCGACGCCCGCGATCGCGTGCGCGCCCACGTGCAGTCGACGCTGGCCGTCGGGCTCGATCGCGAAGGTCGCTCGATCGACGAGCTCGAGTCCGTGCTCGCGCGCACGCCGCTCGACGGGCGCACGCGCCAGTCGTTGCAGAGCCTCCACGACGCCATCGACCTGCTCGACACGGCCACCGGAGTCGCCGTCGAGGAGCTCGGGCGCGCCGAGGGGGATCTCGCGCAGCTGGTTGCGAGCACCTTCGCCGAGCGGGAGCGAGCGCGGGCCGTGGCGGCGCGACTCGCGAGGCTCGAGGCGGCCACCGACGTCGAGCTGCTCGTCGAGCAACTCGCCGCGGTCGTCGCCGACGAGACGGGCGCCGGCGTGGTGGTGATCGCGGAGCGTGTGCCGCGCGTGGGGCTGCGCGCGCTCTCGGCGCGGGGCATCGCCGCCGCCGACGAGCGCTGGATCGACGCGGCCGAGGTCGCGCTCGACGCGCCGATCGGCAGCAGCCGACGCGGGGTGGAGGACCAGCGCAGCTCGCCCGGGAGCGAGCCGCCGCAGGGCTCGGTGCTCGTCGTCGCGATGCGCGCGACCGGCACCGACGGCGCGATCTACGCCGAGAAGCGCGGCGTCGGCGCGTCGTTCTCCGCGGCCGATCTCGCGACCCTCGAGCTGCTCGCGCTCGACGGCGGCCTCGCCCTCGCGCGGCTGCGCGCGACGGCGTCGTCGACCTCGCTCGGTCGCCGCCTCGCCGCGACGATCGATGCGATGCGCGACGGCCTGCTCGCGCTCGACGCCGAGGGGGTGGTCACGGCGATCAACCAGCCGGCGGCGCGCGTGCTGCGCGTCGAGGCCGAGCGCGTCGTCGGCCGCAAGCTCGAGGCGTTCCCCGAGCTCGCGCCGCTCGCCGCCGCGCTCGCCTCGCCCGATCGCGCCGACAGCACCGTCGTGAAGCTCCCGCAGACCGCCGTGGTCATCACTGCGCGCGGCGTCGAGGGGGACGGCGTCGTCGCCACCCTCGTCGAGTACGAGCGCGCGCAGCGGATGGCGCAGAAGCTCGTGGGGCCCCGCTCGCGCTACACCTTCTCGGATTTGCGCGGCGAGGATCCGGCGCTCAAGGAGGCAATCGACATCGCCCGCCGCGCCGCCGTCGTCGACGCCAGCGTGCTCATCGTCGGCGAGAGCGGCACCGGCAAGGAGCTCCTCGCGCAGGCGATCCACGCGGGCGGTACGCGCGCGAAGGAGCCTTTCGTCGCCATCAACTGCGCGGCGCTGCCGCGCGAGCTGCTCGAGGCGGAGCTCTTCGGCTACGAGCGCGGGGCCTTCACCGGCGCGCGCGCCGAAGGGTCGGTCGGCAAGTTCGAGCTAGCGGCCGACGGCACGATCCTCCTCGACGAGATCGTCGACATGCCGCTCGACATGCAGGCCAAGCTCCTGCGCGTGCTCCAAGAGCGCGTCGTGGTGCGCCTCGGCAGCGGCGTCGAGCGCCCCGTGCGCGCGCGCGTGCTCGCCACCGCGCAGCGCGATCTCGCGATCGACGTCGAGCGCGGACGCTTTCGCCTCGACCTCTTGCATCGCCTGCGCGTGCTGCAGGTCCACCTGCCGGCGCTGCGGCAGCGCCCCGGCGACATCCTGATCCTCGCGCGCCACTACTTGCGCAGCTTCGCCGAGCGCCAGGGCAAGGTGGTTCGCGACTTCACCGAGGAGGTGGAGGCCGCGCTCGCCAGCTACAGCTGGCCCGGCAACGTGCGCGAGCTCGCCAACATGATCGAGGGGGAGGTGAGCCTCTTGCCGACCGACGCGCTGCTGCTCGCGCGCGTGCCGCAGCCGATCGCGCGGGTGCGCTCCTCCGAGCCGCCGCCCGGCTCCGAGCGCACCAGCGGCGCCTTCGCGCTGCGCGAGTCGAGCCTCGGCATCGCGGGGCCGGAGTCGGTGCGCAACCTCGCGATCCCGATCGCGCCGATCCTGCCGCTCGCCGAGGTCGAGCGGCGGGCGTACCTCGACGCCTACGACAAGTGCGGGCGCTCGGTCACGCGCGCCGCCAAGGCGCTCGGCGTTTCGAAGGTCACCTTCTACGGCAAGCTCCGGCAGTTCGGCATGCACCCGGCCGAGGTCACCGGCGAGCTCCCCGCCGCGCGCAGCGCGAGCCGCATGCCGGTGGCCGAGCCCGCGCCCGAGATCATCGAGCGCCCGAGCCAGCCCGGCCTCGCGATCCCCGACGATCGCCCGCCCGACACGCCGACCTCGGGCCGGCCCCCGAGCACGCGGCGCTGAGCCCCATCTCGCCCCGCGTCGCGCGTCGAGCGCGCGCTGTGCGTGCCGCGTCGATGGGGTACCATCCGCGGCGATGTCCTTGCGCCTTCGCTCGCACTCCGTCCGTCGCGGCGTCTTCGCCGCGCTGCTCCTGCTCGCCGCGCCGGCGCTCGCGACGGTGCCCGCGTGCGCCGCGAAGGGGCCCGACATCTTCGCGCGCATGAGCACGGCCCAGAAGGAGGCCGAGTTCGACGGCTACAAGAGCCAGGGTCCGACCTTCAACGATCGCGTCGAGGAGGGGAAGGACGCGCACCGCAAGATCGACCTCAAAGAGGCTTGCTACAAGCTCTACGTCCTGCCCGGCGACGGGCTCAAGGGGGTCGACGTCACGCTCGCCGATTCGTCGGGCAAGGCTGTGGGCGACGTGCTCAAGCAGGACGGCCAGACGCTCCTCAAGGTCTGCGTCTCCGACGCCGGCAGCTACGACCTCACGGTGAAGTCGCTCGGCGGCTCGGGCCCCTTCATGGCGCAGTCGTGGGCCAAGGACGTGAAGGAGGACTCTGGCGGCGCGTCGGGCGGCTGCGTCGGCCCAGACTGCGACGACGACAACGGCGCCTCGTCGGGCCCGCAGTCGGACGCCGACGACTGCCAGGCCGGCGTCGATCTGCCGCTCGGCACGACGCTGAAGGGGAACATCAACCGCCGCGGCGCGAACGCGGGCTCGGTGCACTGGAGCTGCGCGGCGAGCGACGGCAACTTCGTCGTCTACAGGCTGCACGTCGAGGGGCGTCACAAGCTCATGCTGGACCTCGACGCGAAGTACGACGCCGTGCTCGCCCTCTACCGGGCGACCAACGAGGGGTTCCTCTGCGATCAGGGGAGCGAGATGGAGTGCTCCGACGACGCCGCCGGGCAGACGAACAAGTCCCACATCGAGTCGCTCGTCGACACCGGCGACTACGGCGTCGTCGTCTCGAGCTTCGACGGCGACCGCGGCGAGTTCGAGCTGCGCGCGACGCAGGGCGACGCGCCGAGCCTCGACACGTACTGCAACGCCGCGCGCCCCGTCACGCCCGACGTGAAGATGACCGACGTCGTCGGCGGCAACGGCTCGAACTTCCGCGCGAGCTGCGGCACGGGCGACGGCGACGAGCTGCTCTACAAGCTCGACCTCAAGGCGCGCTCGCGCGTGAGGGCCACGGCGCGCACCACGGCCGGCGGCGATCCGACGATCAGCGTGCGCACCCGCTGCGAAGATCCGATGAGCGAGCTGCAGTGCTCGAACAGCTACCGCTTCGACGGCGTCTCGTGGACCGGCCTCATGTCGGCCGGTAGCTACACGGTGCTCGTCGACGCCTCCGACCCGCAGTACCTGGGCAACGCCGAAGTCGAGGTCGACGTCGCGCCCGACGGCGGCGCCGGCCAGGTCGACGCCGACACGTGCAAGGACGCCAAGGCGCTCGCCACCAGCGGCAACTTCGTCACCGACACCTTCCGGGCCAAGGGTGACGTGCGGGTCTCGTGCGCGGCCGACGCGTCGGCGGACGTCGTCTACAAGCTCGACGTCAAGTCGAAGTCGCGCGTGTTCGTCTACGCCTCCGACACCGAGGGGCGGCACGTGCTCGCGATCCAGAAGAGCTGCTCCGACCTCAAGGGGGAGCTCTCCTGCGATCTGCTCACCAGCGGCAAGAACATCGATCAGACCCTGGAGCCCGGCTCGTATTCGTTCATCGTGAAGGGCAAGGGGGTCGAGGACTTCGGCCGCACGCGCCTGAACGTGAGGCTGCGCGATCTCGGCGCGGCGGCCGGCGCGTGCAAGGCGGCGCCGAAGCTCGAGCCCGGCAAGTCCGTCAGCGACTCGACCTCGGGCGCCGCCGACAACTTCGTCTCCCCCGGCTGCGGCGGCTCGATCGGCTACCAGGCGAGCGGCGACAAGGTCTACCAGTTCACGCTCCGAGAGCGATCGCACGTGAACATCCAGCTCAAGCCCGGCTCGTTCTACAACACCGTGCTGTCGCTGCGCTCCGACTGCAGCGACCCGACGCGCGGCGAGATCGTCTGCAGCTCGTACTACCAGAAGGTCATCGATCGAGACCTCGATGCTGGCACCTACTACGTCGTGGTCGACGGCTACGGCACCAAGGCCGAGGGGGCGTTCACCATCGAGCTCACCACGAAGAAGCCGTAGTGGAGGCCCGCGTCCGCGAGATCCGCGCGGCGCTGCTCGCGTGGTTCGCGTCGAACGCGCGCGAGCTCCCCTGGCGCCGCACGCGCGACCCGTACGCGATCTGGGTCTCCGAGGTCATGCTCCAGCAGACGCGCGTCGAGGCGGTGAAGCCGTACTACGCGCGCTTCCTCGAGCGCTTCCCCAGCGTCGAGGCGCTCGCGCGCGCGCCGCTCGACGAGGTGCTCGGCAGCTGGAGCGGGCTCGGCTACTACCGCCGCGCGCGACTGCTCCACCGCGGCGCGATGCACGTGGCCGAGGTGCACGGCGGGCGCGTGCCCGGCGACGTCGAGGCGATCCGCGCGATCCCCGGCGTCGGCGCGTACACGACCGGCGCGATCGCGAGCCAGGCGTTCGGCCTCGAGGCGCCGCTGGTCGACGGCAACGTCGCGCGGGTGCTCTCGCGGCTGTTCCTGGTGGAGCAGGATCCGAGGCGCGGCGAAGGGCACGCGCGCGTCTGGTCGCTCGCCGGCGAGCTAGATCGG
>JAJXTK010000482.1 GCA_021783935.1 Myxococcales bacterium
ACGACGTCTCGGAGGCGGCCGCGGCGCGCGCGCGCGCCCAGCAGGCCGAGCGCCTCGCCGCGATCGGCAAGATGGCGGCGCACATCACCCACGAAATTCGCAATCCGCTCTCGTCGATCGGCCTCAACGTCGAGCTGCTCGAGGAGACCATCGCGGGCCCGGACGACGCCGAGCCGGCCGCGCGCGCGCGACGCACCACCGAGGCGCAGAAGCTCTTGTCCGCGATCGCGCGCGAGGTCGGGCGCCTCGCCGACGTCAGCGAGGACTACCTGCGCGTCGCGCGCCTGCCGCAGCCGCGCCTTCGGCCGCTCGATCTCTGCGCGCTCGTGCGCGAGGTGATCGAGTTCGCGCGCCCCGAGCTCGATCGCGCGCGCGTGCAGGTGTCGCTGACGCTGCCGGACGCGGCGACGCTCGTCGCGGCCGACGAGGGGCAGGTCCGCCAAGCGCTCGTGAACCTGGTGCGCAACGCGCGCGAGGCGATGGAGGACGGCGGCGAGCTGCGCGTCTCGCTCGCCGCCGACGCGCGCGCGGTGACGCTCGCCATCGAGGACGAGGGGCCCGGGATTGACGAGGAGGTGCGCCAGCGGATCTTCGATCCGTTCTTCACCACGAAGTCGACCGGCACCGGCCTGGGCCTGCCGATCACGCGCCAGATCGTCGAGGCGCACGGCGGCACCATCGCGTGCGAGGCCGGCGCCGTGAAGGGGACGCGCTTCTCGCTGGTGTTTCCGCGCGGGTGACAGGCTCTACTCGTAGACCTTCTCTTCGACCGCCCCCGCCTCCGCGGCGTCGAGCTCCATGTCGCGCGTGAGGTTCGCGGCGCGCGCCTCCTTCGACTCGCGGTACCACTCGCTCGCGGTGATGACCGACATGACCTCGCTGGTGCCGGTCCAGATCGACGCGAGGCGCAGGTCGCGGTGGATGCGCTCGATCGGGAACACGTTGGTGTAGCCGATGCCGCCCATCACCTGCATCGAGTGATCGACCACCTTCTGGCACGACTCGGTCACGAACTTCTTGGTCTCGGAGACGAGGCGCCGCACGCGGTTCTGCGCCACCTTGCGGTCGACGGCGAGGGCGGTGGCGTGGACCATCGCGCGCGAGGCGTCGAGCAGCATGGCGGACTCGGCGATCGGGAAGCTGACCCCTTGGTAGCTCTTGATCGTCTGCCCGAAGGCCTTGCGCTTGGTCGTGTACTGGGTCGCGATCTCGAGGGCGGGGCGCGCGGCGCCGATGGTCATCGCGGCGGTGCCGAGGCGCTCGGGGATCATCATCGTGTTGAAGACGTCGTAGCCGCCGTGCAGCCGCCCGAGCAGGTTCGCCTTGGGCACCTTGACGTCGCGGAAGACGACGCGGCTCGCCCCGCCGCCGCGGCAGCCCATGAGGCCGTAGAGGTACTTGGTCTCGACCCCCTCGGCGCGGTCGACGATGAAGCACGAGATTCCCTTGTGCGGCTCGGCGTTGGGATCGGTGCGCGCGTAGACGAGGAAGTAGTCGGCCGCGGTGCCGCCGACGATGAAGCGCTTCTGGCCGTTGATGACGAAGTGATCGCCCCGATCCTCGGCGACGGTGCTGGTGCCGAAGAAGTCCGATCCGCCGCGCGGCTCGGTGAGGCACTCGGCGGCGAAGAGCTCGCCGCGCACGAGCGGCTTGACGTACTTGTCTCGCTGCTCGTCGTTGCCGTGCCGGACGATGGCGTCGCACACGAGCTCGGCGCCGACGCCGAACACGCACGCGAACATGTAGCCAAGCACCCCGATCTCCTCCATCGCCATGGCGCTCGACACCCAGTCGAGCTCGCGCCCGCCCCAGCGCTTCGAGTAGCGGCAGCCGAGCAGGTTGCGCCGCCCCGCCTCGCGCAGGAACTCGCGCGGAAAGTCGACGCGGTCGGCGTCCATGTCGAGGATCAGCTGGCGCGGGACGGTCTTGACGTAGTCGCGGATCTCGTCGCGGAAGCGCTTCTGGGCGTCGTCGAGGACGTGGTCGAACATGCGCCAGCGTGTAACGCCGCGCGCCGGCGGGGTCGATCGGTGGGAACCCGTGGGGGGCTTTCGCGGACGGCAGCCTCGCCTGCGCGCGCCCGGCTGCGCCGGCAGACCACGCGCCCCGACGCGCTCTTGCACGCCGAGGTCAGTCACGGCCCGACGCGCGCGCGGGTGCGAGCCCAGGACTTCGGCGCCAGCTCGCACTGCGCACGATCGCTCGCGAGCCGCTGCCACCCGTCCCCTCGGCGCTCGACGTGCTGCTCGCGATCGCGGCGCTCGGCGGTCACATCGCACGCAACGGACCGCCAGGATGGAAGGCGCTGCGGCTCGGCATGAACGACCTACTGCTCGTCGAAGGTGCCTTCGACGCACGCGACGCGCTTACAAGAGGATCCTCCGGCGAGACTTGACCAAAGATGAGGCCGAAGCCGAAGCCGAAGCCGAAGCCGAAGCCGAAGCCGAAGCCGGAGCCGGAGCCGGAGCCGAAGCCGAAGCCGAAGCCGAAGCCGAAGCCGGAGCCGAAGCCGAAGCCGAAGCCGGTGCCGAAGCCGGTGCCGAAGCCGGAGCCGGAGCCGGAGCCGCTGCCGAAGCCGCTGCCGAAGCCGAACCCGCCCCCGAACCCGCCCCCGCCCCCGGATCCGCGCCCGATCCCGAACGCCCCTTCGCGCCATGGCCGCCCCGCGCTAACCACGCGCCTCCCCATGACCCCCGCCACTCCCCGCCGCCTCGACGGCCGCGCCCTCCGCGCCCTGCGCACCCCCGTCACCGAAATCGGCTTCCACCGCCCGTCCGAGGGCTCGGTGCTCTACCGGTGCGGCGGCACGGTGGTGCTCTGCACCGCGTCGGTCGACGCCAAGGTCCCGCCCTTCCTCGAGGGCACCGGCAAGGGGTGGATCACCGCCGAGTACCAGATGCATCCGCGCGCAAACCCCAAGCGCGAGGGGCGCGAGGGGCGCGGCAGCAAGCAGCTGTCGGGGCGCACGCACGAGATCCAGCGCCTCATCGGGCGGGCGCTGCGCGCCGCCGTCGACCTCGGGCGCCTCGGCGAGCGGCAGATCACCGTCGACTGCGACGTGCTCGAGGCCGACGGTGGCACCCGCACGGCGTCGATCACGGGGGGCTTCATCGCGCTCGCCCTCGCGCTCGCGAAGCTGACCTCGCAGGGGCTGCTCGCGCAGCCGGTCGTGCGATCGCCCGTCGCGGCGACGAGCGTGGGGCTGGTCGAGCTCGACGGCGGCGAGGCGGTGATGCTCGATCTCGCCTACGTCGAGGACTCCAAGGCGCGCGTCGATCTCAACCTCGTCGCCAACGAGCGGCGCGAGATGATCGAGGTGCAGGGGACCGCCGAGGGGGAGCCGATCCCGCGACCGCGGCTCGACGCGCTGATCGATCTCGCGCTCGAGGGGGTCGCGACGCTCTGTGCGCTGCAGCGATCGACGCTGAAGGGGGCGGGGGTCGACCTCGGCGCGCTCACGATGCCGCAAGGCGAGGTCGCCTGATGGCGGGTGAGGTGTCGCTGCCGGCGCGTCGCACCGTGGTGGTCGCGACGGGCAACAAGGGCAAGCTCCACGAGCTGCGGCAGCTGTTCGCCGATCTGCCGATCGATCTGGTCGCCGTCGCCGACGCGCTGCCGACGCGCGTGGAGGTCGTCGAAGACGGCGCGACGTTCGAAGAGAACGCCCTGAAGAAGGCGCGCGCGGTGTCGGCCGCGACGGCCCTCGCCGCGCTCGCCGACGACAGCGGCCTCGAGGTCGATGCGCTCGGCGGCGCGCCGGGGGTCTACAGCGCGCGCTACGCAGGGGAGGGGGCGACCGACGCCGAGAACAACCGCAAGCTGCTCGGGGCGCTCGACGCGATCGAGTCGCGCGGCCCGCGCACGGCGCGCTTTCGGTGCGTGCTGACGCTGGTCGATCCGCATGGCGAGGGCGTGCCGCTCGTGGCGTCCGGCGCGTGCGAGGGGCGCATCGCGGCGGCGGCGCGAGGGCACGGAGGCTTCGGCTACGACCCGATCTTCGTGGTCGCGGAGCTGCCGGGCGATCGCACGATGGCCGAGCTCGGCGACGACGAGAAGAACGCGTTGAGCCACCGCGCGCGCGCCGCAGCAGCGCTGAGGCCCGCGCTGCGGGCGTGGCTGGGGATCTAGAGGGCCTCAGCCTCGCGACGCACGGCCCTGGGCGCGAGGTCTCGCTCTGCCTGCGAGGGAGCGGGGCGACCCGGGGGCGAGTTGTTCGATCAGCGTCGCACGCCCTCGAAATCGAGCTCGTCACCGCGCAGCCGGTGGGCGCGCAGCAGGGCGCCGAAGCTCGAGTACGAGCGCGCGCGGTCGTCGTCGTAGAGCGCGATCGCGACCCCGTCGCGGTCGAGCAGGAGGATCTCCGACGGCAGCGCGGGGCCGAGGTACGCTCTCAGGCCGCGCGGAGGCCGAGGGCGGAACGACACATACGCGTTCGACGCGGGCACGCGGTCGAGCAGGTGATGGACGTGCGCCATCCGGGTAGTGAGCGTCTCGAAGAGGGTTCGTGCAACCTCGCGGTGCGTCGGAGGGGCGCGCGAGCGGCGCGCTAGTCGATGGCGACGACGCCGCGCCAGCGGCCATCTGCGCTCGGTCTGTACGCTCGCGCCCGCGACGACGCGACGATGACGTGATCTTCGTGCCAAAGAGGAATCAAGCTCGCGAGCTCGTGCACGCGCGCTTCGAGCGCGCCGTAGACGCGCACACGCTCGACCGGATCGGCGCTCGCGAGCCCAGCGTCGAGCAGCGCATCGATGGTCGCGTCGCGCACGCGGCCGCGGTTCGCTCCGCGCGGAGGGATCGCCGAGCTGTGCAGATACCAGCGCAGCACCTCGGGGTCGGGCAGCTCGCTGGTGGTCATCAGCGCGAGATCGAAGTCGCCGTCGCCGAGGCGCGACAACAAGGTCGCGAGCTCGTAGGTGCGCACCTCGACGGGCAGCCCCGCATCGCCCAGCATCTGCGCGATCGCCCGGGCGAGCGAGGCGCGCGCGCGATCGTTGCCGACGACGAGCGAGAGCGCCGCCCCCGCGCGGCCGAGCGGCCCGAGGACCGAGCGCGCGCCGTCGGGATCGAACGGGTGCCCGACGCGGCCGGGGGGCGCGAGCGGCACGACGTTCGGGATCACGCCGAGGGCGATCGACGCCGCGCCGCCGAGCTTCGCCTCGATCAGCAGCGCTCGATCGATCGCGCGCG
>JAJXTK010000483.1 GCA_021783935.1 Myxococcales bacterium
GCGATCGGCGAGGGGCTCGGCACCGCGCTCGCGCGCCTCAAGACTTCGCAGGCCGAGTCGCGCGTGATCATCCTGCTCACCGACGGCGACAACAACGCCGGGCAGATGAGCCCCGAGTACGCGACCGAGCTCGCGAAGAAGCTCGGCGTGAAGGTCTACACGGTGCAGATGGGCAACGGCGACGAGGTCGACGTCGAGGTCGGCCAGGACGCCTTCGGCCAGAGGATCTACGGCCGCGCGCGCTTCCCCGTGAAGCCCGAGGCGCTCAAGCAGATCGCGAAGGAGACGGGGGGCGAGTTCTTCATCGCCACGCAGACCGAGGAGCTGCGCTCGTCGATGCACCAGATCCTCGACAAGCTGCCGAAGACGCGCTTCGAAGCCGCCTCGTCCGACGTGGTCGAGCGCTTCCCGCTCGCGCTCATCCCGGCCGGCGTGCTCGTGATCGTGGAGGCGCTGGTGCGGGCGCTGCTCTTGCGGAGGTTCCCGTGAGCTTCGCCTACCCTTGGATCCTGCTCGGCCTGCCCATCGCGCTCGTCGTGCTCGCGATCTCGATCGCGGGGGATCTCGCCCGTCGGCGCGCGACCGCGCGGCTCGGCGAGGCGAAGCTCGTCGACGCCCTCGTGACCTTCGACGCCGGCAGCCGGCGCGCGACCAAGGGGGCCCTGCGCGTGCTCGCCGTCGCGCTGGCCATCGTGGCGCTCGCGCGCCCGCGCACGCCGGGCGGCGAGAAGGTGACGCCGGCGGCGGACGTGAACGCGATCATCGCGCTGGATCTCTCGAAGTCGATGTACGCCGAGGACGTCGCGCCCAACCGCCTCGCGCGGGCGCGGCTCGACGCGACGCGGATGATCAAGGATCTGCCGATGATCCGTTGGGGCGCGGTCGCCTTCGCGGGGGAGGCGGTCGCCTACCCGCCGACGACCGACTCCCAGCAGGTCGTCTCCTTCCTCTACGCGCACGAGCCGTACGCGATGCCCGGCGGCACGGCGATCGCGAAGGCGCTCGAGCTCGCGCGCAAGAACCTGATCCCGGAGGGGCAGACCGAGTCGGCGGCGCGCCGGGCGCGAAGGAAGCCGGTGATCGTCCTGGTGACCGACGGCGAGGATCTCGAGGGCGATCCGGCCTCGGTCGCGCGCGTGGCCGCGCAGGACGGGATCACGATCCACGTCGTCGCGGTCGGCTCGCGCGCGCCGCAGCCGATCCCCGACATCGATCCCCAGACCGGCAAGCCGAGCACCCAGGAGCGCTACGTCCACGACGAGACCGGCCAGTCGGTGATGACCGAGCTGACGCCCACCGCGGAGGCGCAGCTCAAGTCGGTGGCGGCCGAGACCAACGGCCTGTACGTGCGCGCCGAGGAGGGGACGACCGGGATCGCATCGGTCGAGGCGCGACTGCGCGCGATGATCCAGAGCGAGGGGGTCGAGCGACGCGAGACGCTCTTCACCGACCAGTACGCGTTCCCGCTCGGCGCGCTCGCATTCCTGCTGCTCGCCGACGCGCTCATCGGCGAGGCGCCGCGCCGTCGCGCCGAGCCGCCCGCGCCGCCCGCCGCGCGCACGCGGAGGACCCATGCGGCGTGACGCCCTGCGGCTGTCGGCCGCGCTCGCGCCGCCGGCCCTCGCGCTCGCCCTCGGCGCGTGCTCGTGGGACGTGGGCAAGCTGTTCGATCGCGAGGATCCGCGCGTCGAGCAGGCTCGCCACGATCTCGAGGCTTCGACGGCGGGGCAGGACGCCGATCTCGCCGCCGCACGCGCGGACCTCGAGGACGTCCTCGCCTTCCGCTGCGAGGCCGACGGCGGACGCGATCTGGTCGTCGAGCGCCCCGGCGCCTCGGTCGATCTCGGCCTGGTCATCTTCCGCGTCGCCGAGCTCATCGGCCAGCGCTTCGGCGACGAGGAGCACGACGCGGGGAGCAGCGGCGAGCAGATCGCCGCGGCCCGCGCGCAGGCGCTCGACTGCGCGCACCTGCTGCTCGCGCGCGTCGCCAAGGATCCGACGACGCCAGCCCCCCTCGCCCTGCGGGCGCGCTATCTGCTCGGCAACTTCTCGTTCCTCGCGCGCCGCTACCGCGACGCGATCGACGACTACGACTTGGTGCTCTTGCAGCACCCCGCGCGCGGGACGACGGCGCCCGAGGCGGGGCCGGCCGACGACGAGGACGCGATCGCGCGCGACGCGGCTTGGAACCGCGCGCTCGCGCTCCAGCGACTCGAGGACGAGGACAAGAAGGACGCCGGCCCCGACGCGCCCGACGGGCAGGATTCGCAGGGCGCGCCCGACTCGCGGGACGCGGGCGATGCGGCCGACGGCAGCGACGCGCCCGACTCGTCGGACGGTGGCGACGCCGCAGACTCGGGGGGCGGCCGCGATGGCGGCGGCGACGCGGGGCACGACGGCGGCGGCCAGGACGGCAGCCGCGGGCAGGACTCGGGGAGCGACGGCGGCGACGAAGCGGGCCGGCCTCCTCCGGCGCCGAGCGCGTCGGCGAGCGCGACGCCGAAGCCGATCCCGTCGAGCCAAGTCGATCTGCGCGAGCTCGATCGGTTCGACAAGAAGGTGCCGCTCGACCTCGACCTGCCGCAGCGCCGGCGGACCCTGCCACGGAGCCTCGACAAATGACGCTTCGGCGCGTCGCGCGGCGGCTGCGTGGCGCGAGCCTCGCGTCGGCGATCGCGGCCTCTTGCGCGCTCGCGACGACGCCCGCCCCCTCCGCGCTCGCGGCGCCGACGCGCAAGCTGCCGCCGGGGGTGTCGCTCGAGGCCTCCACCGATCGGCCGAACGTCGAGCTCGGCGACGTCGTCACGTATCAGCTACAGATCTCGGTCTCGAACGCGCAGCCGCTCTCCATCTCGGGCTTCGACCCCGGCGCGGTGCCCGGCTTCGAGCTCCTCGGCCGCCCATCGACCTCGACCATGACCCAGCAGACGCTCGTCGGTCGCGCGATGCGCGAGACGACGACCGTCACGATCCGCTGGCAGCTGCGCGCCAAGTCGCTCGGCGAGCACGTCCTCGGCCCCGCGCACGTCGGCAGCGACGAGGCGACGTGGGCGGCGCCCGCCGTGAAGGTCAACGTCGTCGCGCGGGGCCTCGCGCCGGCGCCGACGCGGCCCAAGGCCCACTCGTTCTTCGACGACGACGTCTTCGAGCCGCCGCCGATCGCCCAGGAGCCCGACGAGCCCGTCGATCCGCTCGCGAAGGTAGGCGAGCTGCCGGACGCGCCCGCCGATCGCGAGGTCTTCTTGCGCGTGGTGGTCGACCCGTCGACGCTCGTCGTGGGCGCACAGACCACCGCGCACGTGTTCGTCTACGCGCACCACCTCGCGGAGGTCGGCCTCAAGCGCCCGCCGGAGTTCACCGACTTCGCCGCGCTCGAGCTCTCGAAGCCCGAGAAGTCGTGGAAGCCGATCACCATCGCGGGGCAGAGCTGGGTCTACGCGAAGCTGCAGTCGTTCGCGATCTTCCCGCTCAAGACCGGCGCGCTGACGATCGGGCCCGCCCAGATCGAGTCGGTGTACGCGGACGGCTTCCACATGCGCGGCGTCGAGCAGGACCACGACTCCGCGCCGGTCACGGTCACGGCGACCGAGCCGCCCGAGCAGGGGCGGCCCGCAGAATACCGGGTCGGCGACGTCGCCTCGGAGCTCGCGGTCTCGGCCGACGTCGCGCCGCGCACGAGCGCCGACGGGCACGCGATGGTCACCGTGCGCCTGAGCGGCGTTGGACGGCTGCAGAACGTCGAGCCGCTGATGCCGCGCGTCGCCGGCGTCTCGTTCACCCGCACGACCGACCAGGCCAAGACGTGGGCCGACGGCGCGCGCGTTCGATCGCGCCGCGAGGTCATCTACGACGCCAGCGCCGATCGCGCGGGGCGCTTTTCGCTCGGTGAGGCGCGCGTGCTGGTGTGGGATCCGGCGCGGTCGACCTACGCGACCGCGAGCGCGCAGCTCGGGGTCCTCGAGGCCAAGGCGGCGAGCGCGGCCGCCCCGTCGAGCTCCGCCAACGCAGAGCCGACGCTCGAGTTGCCGCCGCCGCGAACCGATCCGGGCGAGCGCGGCGAGGGGACGTCGCTCGCGGATCGGGCCTTGATCTGGGTGCTCGTCGGCGGCGCCCCGCTGCTCGTGCTCTCGCTCCAGGGCGCCGCGCGCGCGACGCGATCGTTGCGGCGCCGCGCCAAGTCGCACCGCGAAGATCCGACCACGCGCGCGCACGAGGCGCTGCGCGAGGCGCGCGATCACGAGCGCCGAGGAGACGGCAAGCAGGCCGCCGCCTGCCTCGCGCGCGCCATCGGGCACGGCGTCGAGGCGGCGACGCGCGGCGCGGTGCACGTGCGGGGCATGACGGGCAGCGAGCTCCGCAGAGAGCTGCCGGACGCCGGCTTCGAGGCGTCGCTCGCCGAACGGATCGCGACGACGCTCGGCGCGCTCGAGGCCGCGCGCTTCGCAGGCGCCCGCGCGCCGCGGGCCGACGAGGTCGCGGAGCTGTTGACCGCGATCGCGAGTTGCGCGCCGACGGAGACGCCGTGAGCGCCCCTTGGCTCTCGGCGGCCGATCGCGGGGATCTCGACGCCGCGGTCCTCGCGCTGCGATCGGGGCGTGCCGACGACGCGATCACGCGCCTCGAATCGCTCGCCGACCGCGGCGTCGAGGCCTCGGGCATCGCGTTCGATCGCGGCCTCGCCTACGCGGCACGGGCGCGATCGACGACGGCCGTCCCGGGCGACTACGGCCGCTCCGTGCACGGCTTCGAGGACGCGCTGCGGCGCGCGCCGTGGGACGGCCCCGCGCGCCGCGCGCTCGAAGAGGTGCGCAAGACCATCGCCGCGAGGGACGCGCGCGCCGGCGGCAAGAGCATGGTCGTCGACGCGGCGCCCGCCTGGCGGGGCTTGGTCGTCGCGGCCCCGGGCGACGCGTGGGTGGCGCTCGCGATGACGGGCTCGGCCCTGCTGTCGATCGCCCTTGCGGCACGACCGAGGCTCGCGCGCGGGGCGCGCCTGGCCGCCTCGACGATCGCCGCTGTGGGGCTCTCGATGGGCCTGCTCGGCAGCGCCCTCGCGCTCGGAGCTCGGTGGCTGCGCACCCACGTGCACGAGGCGATCGTGGTAGCGCCGCGCGCGACGGCCCGCGCCGACGGGGACGCTCAGCCCTTCGAGCTGCCGGAGTGGGCGCGGGTCGACGTCGTCGA
>JAJXTK010000484.1 GCA_021783935.1 Myxococcales bacterium
CATCTGTCTCGGCCACCAGCTGCTCGGCCGCGCGCTCGGCGCGACGACCTCGAAGCTGCGCTTCGGCCACCGCGGCGTGAACCAGCCGGTGCGCGACCTCACCACCGGGCACATCGAGATCACCACCCAGAACCACGGCTTCATCGTCGACGAGGCGACGCTCGGCGAGGTGGCCGAGGTCACGCACGTCCACCTCAACGACGGCACCTGCGAGGGGATCGCGCACCGCTCGCTGCCGGCGTTCTCTGTGCAGTACCACCCGGAGAGCGCCGCGGGCCCGCACGACTCGCTCTACCTGTTCCAGCGCTTCATCGAGCTGATCGAGGCCCACGCGTGACGCGCGCCGAGAAGGCGGCCGCGGGGCGACACGCCAAATTTTCGCATTTCATGACCGCGTCGCCGTGAATCGATGATGAACTCGTGACGCCGCCGGCGCGCCCTTCTGACGTCGAGCCGGCATCGTGCCAGGCATGCGAGCGGCGGCCGGCAAGCGCGGATTCCAAGTCGCACGTCACTTCAACCTCGTCGGCATCGCCGCGATGCACCTCGGCGCCGTCTGGGCGCTCTGGCACTACGGCTGGCGCCCCCTCGACGTCGCGATCGCCGTCGGGTTCTACGTGCTTCGCATGTTCGCGATCACGGGGGGCTACCACCGCTACTTCTCGCACCGCACCTTCAAGACCAGCCGCGTCTTCCAGTTCCTGCTCGCGCTCGTCGGCACGACCGCGACGCAGAAGGGGCCGATCTGGTGGGCGGCGATCCACCGCCGACACCACCGCGAGAGCGACGGCCCGAACGACGTTCACTCGCCGCTTCAACGTGGCTTCTGGTACTCGCACATCGGCTGGGTGCTCAGCGCCGAGCACGAGGCCTATGACGAGCGCGAGGTGCGCGATCTCGTGAAGTACCCCGAGCTGCGCTGGCTCGATCGCTGGCACGTGGTGCCTGTGGTCGCGACCATCGCGCTGACGCTGGCCCTCGGCGGCATGCGCGGGCTCACTTGGTGGTACTGCGTCTCGACCGTCGCGCTCCTGCACGGGACCTTCACGATCAACTCGCTCTCGCACGTCTTCGGCAAGCGCCGCTTCGCGACGACCGACGACAGCCGCAACAACTGGCTGCTCGCCATCGTCACGATGGGCGAGGGGTGGCACAACAACCACCACCGCTGGCAGAGCTCGACGAACCAGGGCTTCTACTGGTGGGAGTACGACGTCACGTACTGGATCCTCGAGGCGCTCTCGCTCGCCGGCGTCGTCTCGGACCTGCGGACGCCGCCCCAGAAGGTCCTCGACGAGGGGCGAAGGGGGACGCCGGCGCCGTTCCGCGAGGTCGTGGCCAACAAGCTCGACGCGGTCGCCGGCCAGGCGAGCGAGCTCGGCGAGAAGGTCCGCGACGCGGTGAGCCTGCCGTCGCCGGCCGACGCGGAGTAGCGAGGGTTCGGCGTCGGCTGCGGCGGCGGCTCCATCGACACGCGGACGAAGAGGGGAAGAAGCAGCTCGAATTCTTCCTCTCTCCTTCCCTTCCTGTTCTCTCGCTAGCCGCCCCCGCCGACGACACCGCACGCGCGAGCCTCCCTGCTAGGCTCGCGCCCCATGTCTTCCTCCGATCAGGTCCGCCTCACGAAGCTCGCGCACGGCGCCGGGTGAGCGTGCAAGATCCGCCCAGCGGATCTCGCGCAGGTGCTGCGCGGCATGCACGGTCTCTCCGCCTTCGCGCCGCCCGGCCTCGCCCCGGTCGACGCGGGTGCCGCCGTCGTCGGGCTCGAGAGCCCCGACGACGCGGCCGTCGTGCGCCTTCCGGCGGGGACCGCGGGCGAGGCGTTGGTGCTGACGACCGACTTCTTCACGCCGATCGTCGACGACCCAGCGACCTTCGGCCGCATCGCCGCCGTCAACGCGATGAGCGACGTGTGGGCCATGGGGGGCCGGCCGCGCTTCGCGCTCGCGATCGCCGCGTTCCCGACCGCGACGGTGCCGCTCGAGATCCTGGCCGCGGTGCTCGAAGGGGGGGCGCGCGCGGCGATCGAAGAGGGGGTGCTGGTCGTCGGCGGCCACACGATCGACGACGCCGAGCCGAAGTACGGGCTCGCCGTGGTCGGCACCGTCGACCCCGCGCGCCTCTGGCGCAAGCGCGGCCTGCGCGACGGCGACGCGCTCGTCCTCACCAAGGCGATCGGCAGCGGCGTCATCGCGACGGCGCGCAAGCACGACGCGATCGACGAGGCGCACGAGGCGCTCGCGGCCGCCATCGCCTCGATGTCGACGTCGAACCGGCGCGCCGCCGAGCTCGCGCGAAGCCTCGACGTGCACGCGGCGACCGACGTGACCGGCTTCGGGCTGCTCGGCCACCTGCTCGAGATGCTCGGCCCGGATCCCGACGCCGACGTCGACGTCGCGCTCGACGCGCGCGCGGTGCCGCTGCTGCCGCACGCGCACGCCCTCACGGCGGAGGGGCACGCGCCCGGGGGCACCAAGGCGAACCTCGCGTTCGTCTCGCCGCGCGTCGACTTCGACGTCGCGATCGACGAGCCCACGCGCTTGTTGCTCGCCGACGCGCAGACGAGCGGCGGGCTGCTCTTCGCGCTCGCGCGCGCCGAGGCCGAGCGCCTGGTCGACGCCCTCGGGGCCCCCGCGGCGATCGTCGGCCACGCCGGGCGCGGCGCCGGGCGGGTGCGGGTCGCCACGCGCTGAAGACGGAGCGGCTAGCCCTTGGCCGACGCGAGGCGCGGCGGAGCGAGCGCGGCGAGGTCGGGCTCGAGCGCCTTCGCGCGCGCGCGCTCGAGGGCGACGACCAGCGCGTAGGCGCGCTCGGAGAGCGGGCGCTCGATGCGCACGATGCGCGCCTCGAGGGCCGCGCGCTCGTCGAGCACGCGGCGCAGCTCGGCGAGCATGGCCGGACGACGCTCGGGGCTCGCCGCGTTGTAGTCGTCGACCGCGCTGTCGATCGCCGGCTCGAGCCCGACCAGCGCGCGCCGCGCGGCCTCGCGCGCCGACGACAGCTCGGCCTCGCACCCCTCGAGGGCGCGAGCGAGCGAGTCGAGCTCGTCGGCGAGCGGCCCGAGGCGCGCCTCGATCTCGCGACGCGACAGATCGCAGGCCACCCGCGCCGCGGCGTGGCGGCGCGGATCGAGCCACGCCTCGCCCCGGGCGCGCGCGTCGCGCTCACGACGGGTGAGCAGCGAGGCCGAGTGGATCGCCCGTGCCCGCGCCCCGCGCGCGACGACCGGCGAGAACGGCGCGTCGCTGTTCACGTCGACGACGGTGCCGAGCAGCTCGGTCCACGAGTGGTCCTCGCCGTAGCCGGTGTCGGTGACGCCGACCGACTCGACGTCCGGATCGGCGAGCTCGGGGAAGCGCGCGAGCAGCGCCGCGAGCTTGGCGGGCCCCGCGTTGATGCGCTGCCGGCTCTGGCGCGAGATGCGCAGAGGGGCGCCGCGCGGCCGCCCCCGCGGCGACAGATCGCACGGCGCCGCGGCGCGCTCCTCCGTCTCGTCGAGCTCGGTGCACACGACCGCGTCGACGCCCAACAGCGCGCCCGCCGCCTCGGCGATGGGCCGCGGCGAGGCGCTGCTGATCACGACGCGCACGTCGGGGCAGCGCGCGCGCAGCCACGCGATGTCGGCGGCGTCGATCGTCTGCTCGGCCGCGTGACGCGCGAGCAGGCGATCGGCGAGCTCGCGCACCGTGGCGCTCGGCAGCGCGGCGATCTGGTGCAGGAGCGCGTGCTGCGGGACGCGCTGCACGGCGCGCACGGGCTCGGGGCCGAAGCGCCTGAAGGCGCGGCGCCGGAGCGACGCCCGGTGGAAGGCGAGCTTGCCCCACCAGAAGTAGAAGAGCCCCGGCGAGGCCCACAGCGACGCGCCGATGCCGAGGTAGCGGACCGTGGCCAGCGGCCGCTTCGGCGCGAGGAACAGGCGCCCGACGCCGCGCAGCGGCTCGAGCTCGTCGAGGTAGGCGGGGCCGTAGCCGAGGTGGGCGACGATCTCCCAGCCGAGCAGCTCGCCCATGTTGCGGCCGAGGTGGATGGTGCGATCGAGGTCGATCACCAGGACGCGTGTGCGCGGCGAGACGGCGCGCAGGCACAGCTCGCGGAAGTCGAGGGGCGCTTCGTGGACGCAGAAGCGGGAGACGGCCTGCGTCGGCGGCGCGTCGCCCGCCCCCTGCAAATCGCGATCGAGCCCGAACAGGGCGCTCCTCGGGGCCGACATCGAGCAGGAGGCTACGCGGGGCGCGTCGGCTTTCGGTCACGCCGTCATGGCGCATCAGTCACGCGTCGCGTTCGCGCCGCGGCTTTGATATGCGCCCGCGATGGCCAGCAGCAAGGGCAAGCCGTACCGCACCGTGGTCGTCGACGGGTTCGAGGTGCTCGTCGGGCGAAGCAGCGAAGACAACGACCACCTCACCTTCGACGTGGCCGCGCCAGGCGATCTCTGGCTCCACGTCGCCGGTGGCACGGCCGGCAGCCACGTGGTCGTTCGCAACCCCGAACGCGTGGAGGTGCCTCGCGCGGTGATCGAGCGCGCGGCGGCCTTCGCGGCCTGGTACTCGAAGGCGCGCGGCGCTCCGCGCGCGGAGGTGCACTACTGCCACGCGCGCGACGTCTCGAAGCCTCGCGGCGCCCCCGCCGGGCTCGTCGAGCTCGCGCGCT
Organism: Myxococcales bacterium; assembly: GCA_021783935.1. GTDB lineage: Bacteria > Myxococcota_A > Polyangia > Polyangiales > JADJMO01 > CAIXWQ01. The sequence goes on from JAJXTK010000484.1 coordinate 4,651, forward strand.
GGAAGTCGATCAAGGTCGCGCCCGCGGCGGTGCCCGGACCGGAGGGGGGCTGACTACTTCGCGAGGGGCATGCCCGACGGGTCGAGCGGCGGATCGGGCGCCAGGCAACGATCGAGCTGCGGCTGCAGGTCCTTCATCTCGCCCGGCAGCCGCGGGCGCCCCATGACGCTCGAGCCGATGCGGTGCGGCTTGGACCCGTCCTGATGGGTGTACGAGAGCCAGATCCAGAGCGCGCGCCCCTTGATGTTCTCGAACGGGACGCCCCCCCCCTTCTGATCGAACCACTCGCGCGAGTCCCGGCTGTTGTTCCGGTTGTCGCCGAGCACCCAGACCTCGCCGGGCTTCGGAAACCACGGCCCCGCGTTGGTGCGCGCGTAGACGGGGCTCGTCTCGGGCGCGCCGTCGTGCATCGTGGCGTAGCGCGTGGTCGCGTAGAAGGTGAGGTAGCCCTGGCCGGCGAGGAACTCGACGTAGAGCTCCCCCTCGTAGGTGCCAACGTCGGGCACAAC
>JAJXTK010000485.1 GCA_021783935.1 Myxococcales bacterium
GGGCCAGTCGCGGCCGCGGCGCCGCGCGCGCGGCGGCCTCGCCGTCCGGGGCCGCCGGCGCGCGGGTCTCGATGGCGCCCATGCGCTCGAGGTTGCGCGCGATCTCGAGCACCGTCGCGATCGGGAGGCCCGTCGCGTCGGCGACCTCCTCCAGCGGCGTGGCGCCGTCGATGCGCGAGAGCACGAACGCGTCGTTCGGCGACAGCGCGAGCGCTTCGAGGCGTACCGATCGTGGTCGCGGGACGGTGTGCTCGTTCAATGCCATCGGGAGCCTAACAGGCCGTCCGTTGAGTTTCTCCGGAGCTGCCCGATCCTCTCCCGCGTCAACCCGAAACTCGCCGCGCGATCGACACGGCCTGCTGTCTGTCACAGTTCCCGCAGGCCATTTCTCAACGGCCTGCCAACAGGCCGTGGACTTCTTCCGAGACCGGCCGATCCTCTCCCGGCTCAGGCCGCGATCTTCCGAGGGCTCGATGGCGGCCTGCTGACGGTCACGGGTTCCGCAGGTGGATCGCCGAGGACCGGCGGCGCGCCGCGCGGCGAACGCCGCTTCACCCCTTCGCCGCGGCCATGGCCGCGAGCGCCTTGCGCTTGTTCTCGAGGATCTCGCCCTTCAGCGCGGGGGCCTCGCCGCTCAGCAGGCGCGCGACCGGCCGGCCGCCTACGAAGTGCTCGCGCACGATCTCCGCGACGTCCTGCGGCTCGACGCCCGAGTACCAGACGCCGTCGGGGTAGACGACCCAGTTCGGGCCACGCTCGCAGAGGCCGAGCGAGCCGCAGGCGGTGACGTGCACCTCGTCGGCGAGGCCGGCCTTGCCGAGCTCGGCGCGCAGCGCATCGAGCGTCGCGGCGCCGCCGCGCGCGGAGCAGCACGGCTTGCCGGCGGGCTTCTCTTGCGTGCAGGCGTAGACGTGCAGGCGGAATGGCTCCATGACGCGATCCTCCTTCGGGGCGAAGGGAGGACCGTACGTCGCCCGCGCGTGACGAGCGATGCGCGGTGGTGGTATCCGCGCCGCGCTTCGGCGGTCGCCGTCAACGCGGCGTATCGGGCTCGACGAAGAGCCAGCGAACCTGCGGCCACGCCGGCCGCCGCGCGCAGCTCGCGCTCGTGCGCGTGGATCGCGTCGCAGAGCCCGTCGACGTCGAGAGCCGGCGCGAACGCGAGCTCGATCGCCACGAGCGCCTCGCCCGGGCCCCGCCGCGCCGTGATGAGGCCGAGCACCCGCTCGACCTTCGCCTGCTTCAGCGCGACGGCGCGCGCGTCATCGGCGATCGCGGGGTCGGCCGCATCGCCGACGAGCAGCGAGACGACCTCGATCGCGAGCAACGCGCGACCCCGATCGGCACCAGCCCGACGACCACGCTCCCTGCGCCGTCGAAGCGCCCGCCTTGAACACGGCGATCGCGACGTCGACGACGAGCGACTGCAGGACGTGCCTCGTCGAGTGCGCGTCGGCCCACATGGGCGGCGATCTTCGTGGGTCGTCGCGCAGCCGCGCAAGGGTCGCGCGAGCGCGATCCGCCGAGCGCTCGTGCGCGTGCGGAGCTAGCATCGCGCCCCCATGCGCCAACCTCCGCACCTTCATCCCCAGACGAGCTCGGTCTCCGAAGGGTTCGATCCCGAGCTGAGCGTGATGGCCGCGCGTCCGCCGATCTACCCGGTGTCGACCTACTGCTTCCCCTCGGCGGAGGCCGCGGCGCACTACTTCGAAGTCGCGCTCGGCAAGACCGCGGCGACGCCCGGCGAGAACGTCGGCCTGATCTACGCGCGTATCAACCACCCGAACGCGCAGATGTTCGAGGAGGCGCTGTGCTCGGTCGAGCGCGGGGCGCTCGCCGCCGCCGCCTTCACGAGCGGCATGTCGGCCATCACCACGACGGTGCTCACGCTCACGCGTCCCGGGCAGACGATCCTCTACCAGCGGCCGGTCTACGGCGGCACCGACCACGTCCTTCGCCACATGCTGCCCGACTGGAACGTCGCGGCGATCGCCGTCGAGGAGGGGCATTGGCGCGAGGCGCTCGCCGCGCACGCAAAGGACCTCGCGCTCGTCTACTTCGAGACCCCGGCGAACCCCACGCTGAACATGATCGACCTCGCGGAGATGCGCGCGGAGATCGACCGCGCGAGCCCGAGCCGGCACGTGCCGCTCGTCGTCGACAACACCTTTCTCGGGCCGGTGTTCCAGTCCCCCCTCGAGCACGGCGCCGACGCGGTCCTCTACTCGGCGACCAAGTTCCTCGGCGGTCACAGCGACCTCGTCGCCGGCGCGCTCACCGTGCGCGATCCCGAGATCGTCGCGCGCGTGAAGGAGACTCGCGCCTTCCTCGGTACGATCTGCGAGCCGTTCACCGCGTGGATGCTGCAGCGCAGCATGGCGACCCTCTGGCTGCGCATGACCAAGCAGTCGAAGAACGCCTCGCGCCTGGTTCCGCTGCTCGCCGCGCACCCGGCCGTCGCGCACGTGCACTACCCGACGCTCTTCTCCGGCGATCAGGCGCGCATCTTCCAGAAGCAGTGCCGCGCGCCCGGGTCGATGGTGGCGATCGACCTGCACGGCGGACGCGACGCGGCCTTCCGGTTCCTCGACGCGCTGCGGGTGGTGCGCCTCGCCGTCTCGCTCGGCGGCGTCGAGTCGCTCGCGACGCACCCGCTCACGACGACCGCCTCCGAGATGTCGGACGAGGATCTCAAGGCCTCCGGGGTGACCGAGGGGCTCGTGCGCCTGAGCATCGGCGTCGAGTACTGGCGCGATCTCGCGGCGGATCTGCAAGGGGCGCTCGACGCGGCGGGGGGGAAGTAGGCGCGCGGCTAGGCGCCGTGCCTCGCGAGGTAGTCGACGCACCCATCGAGCGTCCGCGGCTCGCGCCACGACGCCTGCAGGATCGCGCCCCCCGTCTGCTCGCTCAGCGCGGTCACGAGCGGAGCTGATGCTCGAAGGGGATCACCGGATCGGGCTCCTCGAGCGCGGCGAGGATCATGTCGCGCGCGCTCGGGGGCGACTCGGCAACGCCGGCCGCAACTCGGGTGGAAGGTGCTTTTGCGGAGGAAGCGGTCTGCCGAGCCGCTCCTCGCCTACCTTCTTCCCGCCCTGTGGCACACGTACCGGCCGAGCGATCGCACCGCCTGATCGGCCGAGCGGAACACCGGCAAGCCCGCCTTGCGGATCGCGCGCGCGAGCGGCTCGTAGGCGGGGCCCGAGTCGACGACGGCGACGAGCGGCTTGTCGGTCTTCGCGAACAGGCGACCGAGGCGCGCGGGGAGCGCGTCGTCGGCCTCGAGCTCGCCGGGCACCGTCTTGAGCATCGCCGTCAGCGGCACGATGCCGACGATCACCGCGTCGACCTCGTCGGCCTCGAGCAGCGCGCGCGTCGACTCCTCGTACGTCGCCTCGTTCGCCATCGGCGTCACGTCGATCGGGTTTCGCGCGTTCACGAGCTTGCCCAACCCCCCGCGCTCGAGCGCGTCGCGCAGCCTCCCGGCGCTCGCCTCGGCGAGCTTCGCGATCTCGAGGCGGTAGCGCTGGCCGAGGATCGCGTCGGCCATGCCGACCGTCTCGAAGCCCGCGTTGGACACCACGCCGAGCCGCACGCCGCCGATGCGCTTGGCGTGCAGCGCCGTGCCGAGCTCGAGGAGCTGCTCGAACTCCTTGAAGGTGTCGACCACGAGCGCGCCCGCCTGCTCGGCCGCGGCCTGGCAGATGTCGTAGTCGCCGGCCACCGAGGCGGTGTGCCCCGCGGCGGCGCTGCGCCCCGACTCGGTGCGGCCCGCCTTGTAGAGCAGCACCTCCTTGCCCGCGCGCGTGACCGACTGGATGCGGCGGAGCAGCTCGAGGCCGTCGAGATCGCGGAAGCCCTCGGCGTAGAGCCCGACGACGTCGATGTCGTCGCGGCGCCCCACCGCGTCGAGCAGATCGGACACCGTCACGTCCAGCTGGTTGCCGATCGACACGGCGAACGCCGGATCGAGCGTCTCGAGGTTCGACAGGCGCGAGATGATGAACGCGCCGCTCTGCGACAGGATCGCGACGCGCTTGGCCGGCGCGTGCAGGCGCTTGTCGAGGCGCGAGGCCGGGATGAACATCGTGTCGTAGCGCCCGGGACGCGAGAGCACGCCGAGGCTGTTCGGGCCGAGGAACACGGGGCCGCCGTCGGCGCGGCCGCGGCTGCGCACGATCGCGGCCTCGACCTTCTGCGCGAGCTCGTGGCTGTCCTCGGTCTCGCCGGCGCCGCCGGGCACGAGGATCGCCGCCTCGACCTTGCCGGAGTCGATCGCCTCGGCGACCAGCTGCGGCAGCTGCGTGGCCGAGGCCGCGACCACGAGCAGATCGATCTTGGGGGCGCTCTGCAGGCTCGCGACGCACCGCACGCCGTCGAGCTCGCGCACCCCCTCCTTGATCGCGAAGAGGCTCTTCTGGTCGAAGCCCGCCTCGATGACGTTGCGCAGGATGATCCGGCCGAAGTTCACCGAGGTCGACGAGGCGCCGAGCACCGCGATCGTCTGCGGCTCGAGCAGCTTCGCGAGCTTGTCGACCGGGCGCCGCGGGCGCGCCTTGGCGGCCGTCGCGAGCCGACCTCGCCCGTCGAGCGGCACCAGCGCGTTGCCGCGGAAGGCGAACGGGTTGACCTCGAGCTCCGCGACGTCGGGCCCCTCCTCGCCGCGGTCGACGCAGAAGCGCTGGGCCAAGAGGATGAAGGCGCGGAAGCAGCGGAGCAGCTCGCCGTCCGACACGATGCGCCGGTGACCGCGCGCCTTGCCGGCGAGGATCTCGTAGGCGACCGTGCCCTTGAAGGTCTCGAGGAAGTCCTCGGCCTTGAGGTCGGCCGCGGGCGCCTTCGCGACCGCGAGCCCCGGGCGCATCTTGCTCGCGAGGTACTCGGTGTCGACGCCGCCGAGCCCGGCCGCGATGACCGGGCCGAACTCGCGCGTCGCGCGGATGCCGACGAAGAGCTCGCGCCCAAAACCGCTCGCCGCCTGCTCGACGTACTCGACGAGCAAGACGCCGCGCACCTCGCCGTGCTGCCGGTGGCGCTCGACGAAGCGATCGATCTCCGCGCGCACCATCTCGTAGCGCTTGGGCACGAAGACCACCCCCTGCAGCTCCGACTTGTGCGTGATCTGCGGCGAGACGATCTTCATCACGATCTGCTCGCC
>JAJXTK010000486.1:0-4446 GCA_021783935.1 Myxococcales bacterium
GCTGGTCGAGGCGTCCACGGGTCGCATCATGCCGCCGACCACGATCACCCGATGGTCGTTCAACACCGTGGCGGTGAAGTGATCGCGAGGCACGCTCATCACCGAGGCGGGGGTCGACCACTGGCTGCCGCTCGGCGCCGTGGGGTCGAAGAGCTCCGCCGAGCCGACGGACACCGGCATGTCGCCCATCCCGTTGACCCCACCGAACGAGGTGGCCCACCCGCCGATCACCATCGCGCGCCCGTCCTGGAGCACGACCGCCGCGCCCCTAGAGCGCGCTTGCTTGAGCGGATCGACCGCGGTCCAAGCGCCCGTGGACGGGTCGTAGAGCTCCGCGGCCGTGCCAGCCGAGTTGAAGTAGTCGTCTGCGCCTCCGCCCGCCGCGAGGATCTTCCCGTTCGAGAGCTGCACGAACATGCCGCCGACGTGCGGGCTCAGCATGGAGATGGCCGCCGACCAGCTCTTGGTGCCGAAGTCGTAGAGGACCGACTGCATCGGCCCTGGCGCCGTCGGCGAGGCGCCATCGACGATGGCGAGGAGCTTCTGCACGCCGCCCACCGTGACGAGGAACAGGTGCGGATCGCCCGCCGTGATTCCCGGGGCGGGGAAGGTCGACCATGTCGACGTCGCGAAGTCGAAGGCCTCGGCGCTCGAGAGCACCGTCGGTGGCGAGGTCCCGGGCTGGGTCGCTGGGAGCATCCCGCCGAAGATCAGCGCGGTGCCGTCCGGCAAGAGGATCGCCGCGTGCCCATAGCGCGGCTGGCTCGGCGACGGGTCGGTCGACCAGAGCGGATCGATCGTGAGCGGGAAGGCGACCCCGTCCTTGGACCACGTCGCCACGAGCTCTCGCTCGCCCCCCTCGTCGCGGATCGACACTTCGACGGGACGCCGCGCGCGCGAGGCGTCGATGGTCACCATCTTCGCCGCCGACAGACGCACACGCCCCTGCTCGTCGAGCAGCTCGACGCGCCCCTCGCGCACGCGCACGGCGCGCACCGCGGGCCCCGTCTTCATGCGCCAGCGCGCCGTCGTCGCGGCCGCCTCCGAGCGCGCCACGCGCAGCTCCTCGAGCCGACGATCGGCCGCGACGAGCACGAGATCGGTGTCGGCGAGCGCGCGCCGATAGACCACCGCGCCGTCGACCACGGCGCCGGCGACGTCCGACACCTCGGGCAGCAGCTCGAGCCAGAAGCCGCTCGACGCTGCGCCGACCTCGATGCGCTCGACGCCCGCGCTCTTCGCCGGCAGCGCGATCGAGAGGGTGCGCGCCTTCGAGGGCGCATCGAGCCGCAGGGCCCCCGCGGCCATCGAGAGCGTGCGACCGCGCCCGACGTCGAGCTTTGCGATCGTCGCGAGCTCGGCGATCGTCGAGCGCGCGTCGACGGGCGCAGCAACGGCTGGCCTCGCGACCGGCGCGGGCGCGCCCTGCGACGCGCCGTCCGACCGACCGCGCGGCGAGCACCCGGCGGCGAGCAGGCCGATCGCGACGACCAACGAAGCGGGGGAGGCGAAGCGGCGCACCATCGCGCGCAGGCTAGCAGGCCGTGGAGCTTCTCCGGAGCTGCCCGATCCTCTCCCGCGTCGACCCGAAACTGGCCGCGCGATCGACACGGCCTGCTGTCTGTCACAGTCTCCGCAGGCCGTTTCTCAAGGGCCTGCTCGTGCAGCCCCCGGGCATCCGCCCCCTCGAACCTGACGATCGGCGAACCTCTTCACGCGACGCGAGCGCAGCTCACTTCGAGCCTCTCTTCGCCTGCTTGCAGAGGTCCTCGTACGTCGGCTCGAGCTTCGCCGCCGTCTCGCCGAGGCTGCGAAACAGCGGCGTCGAGAAGCCGCACGCGCCCCAGTCATCGGACGCTTTGGCCAGCTCGAAGCAGAGGCGATCACGCCCCGCGTAGAGGCCCCCCACGCCGTCTTTGCACTGTTTCACGACGTCGTCGCGCACGCCGACCAGCGCGACGTCGAGCCCAGCGAGCTGCTTGGCGGAGCCCGGGCCCATGCAGCGCGAGAGCCTCGTCGCGGCGCGCGCGCGGACGAGATCGACGAAGGTGTTGGCGAGCGGGTCGCAGTCGCCCGCCCGCAGCACGCGCGGCGCGGTGCGCACGGCGAGCAGCCCCTCGTCCGCGTCGGGGGAGCGCACCTCGACGGCGGGCTTCTCGCAGGCGTAGGGCACCGCGCCGATCGCGTCGGCGAAGAACGGCGTGCGCGGCGAGCAGGCGCGCCAGTCGACCGTGCTCCTCGCCCGCAAGAAGCACGCGGCGTCGGCCTTGTCGTAGCGCCAGCCGAGCTCGGCCTCGCAGTCTTGGCGCAGCTCGCGCGCCTGCTCGGCGAACATCGGCAGCATCTCCTTGCGCGCGTCGGCCCGCTCCGTGGCGGGCCCGCAGCTCGCGTGCGTCGGCTCGTCGAAGTAGCCGGACATGATCCTCGAGTACTGGGCGCCGAACGCGGCGCAGTCGGCCTTGGTCGCGAGCGCTTCGCCCTCCTTGGCGACGATCGGCTTGGCCGGCGCCGTGGGGGGCGGCGCGACGAACGGCGGCGCGGCAGAGGCAGCCGCGACCGCGCTCGAGGCGCTGGCGTACGCGAGGGGCGCATTCGTCGAGGACGACGCGCTCGGGGCGCTGTTCGCGGGGGCGGGCGCGGCGGACGGCTCCCTCTTGCAGCCGAGCGCCAGGGCGATCGCGAGGAGCGGGCAGAAGGCGGCCTTCGACCGGAGCATCGGCCGCGGAGCCTACTGCACCGCGCGCGGGGCGCTATCGCTCAGCGAGGCGTCGCCGCGCCGATCGCGTTGAACGCCTCGATCACCGCGTCGTAGCGCGCGGCGAGCCTGCCTGGCGATCCGGCGACCATCCACTCGTTCCAGCCGCCGAGGTTCATCCGCTCGCCGAGCGTGTACGGCCGCCTATCGCGCGCGCGGGCGACGAGCTCTCGCGCCGCGAGGTCGAGCTGCTGAAGCTCGCGCAGGTAGGAGGCGTCGAGCGCCGCGTCGGTCGGGTGGGCCTCGCACCAGCGCGCAAACGCGAGGCGCGCGTCCTCGAAGCGCTGCTCCGCGGCCGACAGCGCGGCGACGTCGATCTTCGCGACGTCGAAGCTCCCCGCCCGCAGCACCTCCTTCGCGAGCACCGCCGTTCGCTTGAGGTGCCAGCGCCCCCGCTGCTGCTCGTCGCCGGCGAGGCGCGCGAGCTCGCGTGCGTCGAGCCCGTCCTGCGCGGCGTCGAGCTGGGCGGCAAGGGCGGCGTCGGCCTTGCGGAAGGCGTCGAAGGCCGCGACGAGATCGGGGTGCAGCGCTCGCCCACGGGCGAAGTCGTCGTCCTTGTACTCGCCGTGCTCGTAGTAGAGGCTCGCGGCGTCGACGACGGGCACGAGCGCCTCGAGCGCGGAGGCGTAGGCCTCGGCCGCGAGGTCGAGCGCTGGGGTCGCGGGCGCGAGCGCCTTCGCCGCATCGACGGCCTTGCGGCACGACTTCGGGTCGGCGGTGATCGCGTAGAGCCCGAGCACGGTCCGCTCATGGCCGGTCGGCCCGTTCTTCGCGTCGCCGAGCCAGCTCGAGTAGCGCACCCACGACTGCGCGATCCGCGTCGCGAAGGGGTTTCGGCACTCGCGAACGAGCGCGTCGACCTCGTGCGCGAGCAGCACGTCCGCGTCGACCTGCGGCGGCGCCGAAGCGGGGTCGGCGGGCGGGGACGCCGCGAGCTCGCCCTCGACCCGCTCGACGGCGCGCCGCGCGATCTCGGCGACCGTGCGGCGGTCGTCGCGATCGTCGGGCATCGCGTCGCGCCGGAGCTTGCACCCGGCGAGCGCGATCGTCGCGAAGAGCGCCGCGACCAGGGACCTCGTCCGCGCGCCGGGCCGCATGTGCGCTCGCACGGCTCAGCCGCCCGCGAGGCGGATCGCCGCGCCCACGAGCGCGACGAGGCCGGTGGCGAAGATCCCGATCGCGAGCATCGCGAGGAGGGTGGCGAGCATGGGGTGGCGATCGACGCGCCGAGTGAGCTCGCCCGACACGCGCCGCGCGAAGGTCACGTGGCACTGCACCTTGACGCGGTGATCGCGGATGCCGTCGAGCTCCTCGATCATCTCGTCGATGGACTGGTAGCGCTCCTCGGGCCGCTTCTTCAGCCCGCGCCGGAGCAAGTGCACGTACTCCGCGCCGACCCCCTCGCGCGAAGCGGCCTCGAGCAGCTCGAAGAACCCTTGCTCCTCGTCGTTGCCGACCGCCCAGACGATCTCCTCGATGGTGCTCTTGCCTTCGAGGTAGTGGTGCAGCGTCAGCAGCTCGTGCAAGAGCACGCTCAGCGCGTAGACGTCGGTGCGTACGTCGAGCCTCCTGTTGTCGCCGCGCGCCTGCTCGGGCGCCATGTACGCCGGCGTGCCGATCAGCGAGCCGTGCCGGGTGCGGAAGGCGGCCCTCGGATCGTCGGCGGCGCCGGCGGGGGGGCGACGTCGATG
>JAJXTK010000486.1:4456-5142 GCA_021783935.1 Myxococcales bacterium
TCGGCCGCGCCGATGTCCTTGGCGATGCCCCAGTCCATCAGCAGCACCTCGCCGAAGGCGCCGACCATCACGTTGGAGGGCTTGATGTCGCGGTGGATCACGCCGCGCGCGTGCGCGTAGCGCAGCGCCTGGAGCAGCTCGTGGAAGAGCTCGACGCGCCGCCCCGGCGTGTAGCGTGCGCGGTAGAGGGGGTCGTCCTGGCGCAGCTTCTCGATGATCGTCTCGAGCGTCTCCCCCTCGACGTACTTCATCACGAAGTAGTGGCGCCCCGCGCCGTCGACCCCGACGTCGTGCACCGGCACGATGCCCGGGTGCTCGAGGCGCCCGACGATGCGCACCTCGCGCGCGAAGCGCTCGAGCGAGTCGGCGCCGAGGCCTGGCAGCAGCCGCTTGATCGCGACGTGTCGGCCGATGTCCTGATCGCGCGCCAGCGCGACCTCGCCCATGCCGCCGACGCCGAGCGACTGCAGCGGCTCGAAGCGCGGCAGCTGCCCGTCGACCAGCGCGCCGGCCTCGAGCGCGCCGTCGAGGCGCGGCAGCACCGTGGTGCGATCGGCCGTGCGCACGCGAGCGAGCGCCGACTTCGTCGAGGTCGCGCCCGGCGCAGAGAGCACCTCGGCGGTCGCCGGCGCCTCGACGGCTACGGTGCGCGCCGTTCCGAGATCCTCTGCCGGCAACGTCACGTC
>JAJXTK010000487.1 GCA_021783935.1 Myxococcales bacterium
CTTCTCGCGCGCGTAGCGGATCGCCTCGATCTTCCCCTCGATCCCGCGCTCGCCGAAGCCGCCGGGCACGAGGATGCCGTCGAGGCCGGAGAGGATCGCCTCGGCTCCTTGCTTCTCGATGTTCTCGCTGTCGATGTAGCGGAGCTCCACGCGGCAGTCCTGCGCGATGCCGGCGTGGATGAGCGACTCGTGGAGCGACTTGTAGCTGTCGCGCAGGTGCACGTACTTGCCGATGATGCCGATCGTCGTCGCGCCCTTCTGCGGCGCCTTGAAGCGCTCGACGACCCGGTGCCAAGGCGTCAGGTCGGGCCGCCGCGACCAGATGTTCAGCTGCTCGCAGATCTTCGTGTCGAGCCCCTCGGCGTTGAGCGCGATCGGCAGCTCGTAGATGCACGACACGTCGATGGCGGCGATGACGCTGTCGACCGGCACGTTGGAGAAGAGCGAGATCTTCTCCTTGATCGAGCGGCTCAGCGGCCGATCCGTGCGGCAGATGAGGATGTCGGGCTGGATGCCGATCTCGCGCATCTCCTTGACGGAGTGCTGCGTCGGCTTGGTCTTGAGCTCGCCGGCCGCCGCGATGTGCGGCACCAGCGTGACGTGCATCGAGACGGCGTTCTGCGGCCCGAGCTCGAGCTTCAGCTGCCGGAGCGCCTCGAGGAACGGCAGCGACTCGATGTCGCCGACGGTGCCGCCGACCTCGATGATCGCGACGTCGACCGGGTTGCCCGACTCGACGGTGGCCTCGCGGATGCGCGCCTTGATCTCGTCGGTGATGTGCGGAATCACCTGCACCGTCGCCCCGAGGTACTGCCCCTTGCGCTCCTTCGCGATGACGGCCTCGTAGACCTTGCCCGTCGTGAAGTTGTTCGTGCGCTGCATGCGCGACGAGGTGAAGCGCTCGTAGTGCCCGAGGTCGAGGTCGGTCTCGGCGCCGTCGTCGGTGACGAAGACCTCGCCGTGCTGATAGGGCGACATCGTCCCGGGATCGACGTTGATGTACGGGTCGAGCTTGAGGTTGGTCACGCGAAGCCCGCGGGCCTCGAGCAGCGCGCCGACGCTCGCGGCCGCGAGCCCCTTGCCAATCGACGAGACGACCCCGCCGGTCACGAACACGAACTTCGTCGCTCGGCTCATCGCTCGCTCCTCGCTGCTGCCAATGGCGCACGCGCGAGCGCTCGGGAAGACGCTCGCGCATCGCCGGGCCCTCGCCGTCGTTGCACGAGGGCCCTCGCGGCGCTCGGGACGGGAGCAAGTCGGTACACCGACGAGCGTGCCTCCCGCGCGTCGGGAGAGAAACCTACTGGTGCCGGGCCGCGTTGTCGAGCGCGCCGCGTTGCGTCTTCTGCACTGGAGAACCGCGCGCCCAGCGGCTATCCTCGATCTTCCGACCCGACGACCTCGGCCGTCACGAACGATTTGGAGCCGCCCCCCATGGATCTGAAGCAGAAGCTCATGCAGGAAGGCATGAAGCTCATGTCGAACCCCAAGGTCATGAAGCTCATGCAAGACGAGCGCGTGATGAAGGCGGTGATGACGGCGATGAGCCTCCCCGCCAAGGTCACCACGTTCTCGGAGACGGCCGGCGAGAAGGTCGCGAAGTCGCTTCACATGGCCACCGAGCAGGAGGTCAAGGACCTCAAGCGCACCATCCGCAAGCTCGAGGAGCAGGTCGAGACGCTCAAGCGCAACGGCGCGCACTGAGCGGCGAGCCGGCTGCCCGCCGCGCGGCGGGCAGGGGACGCCGTCATGGGGCCATCGCGGCGCGCCGCGGTGGCCTCCGACGTTTTGTGGTGCGAGGCATGCAGAACACCAGGCATGACCCAGGTGCGTTCCGTGTTCACGGCGCGCAACGCCGTCTTGCTCGGGGTGCTCGCGCTCGTCGCCCTGCTCTCGAGCGCGGACGTCGCGCTGCCTTTGCAGGCCCGCGTGCCGGCGATCGGCTTGCTGATGGGCGTCGCGGTGGCGCTCGTGCTGTGGAACCGCGTCGCGCCGCTGCGGCTCGGCGGGGTCGCGCACCTGCCTGCACGCGTGCGCCACCGTTCGGCGCAGCGCGGCCGCCGCGCGCGCTGAGCCGGTGCCCTTCGACGGCCTCGCTCCGCTCGGCCGACGATCCGGTCGGCCTACGAGTAGGAGCGAGCGCCGCTCCCCCTCGTGCGCCCCGACCGTTTCGCGGCTGGCGGTGCGCCTGCGGGGCGCCAGGGGCCTCTCCAGATTTGGCGCGGCGACGAGGTGCCGGCGCCGACCGACGGGCGCGCCCGCGGGTCGCTTATGGAAGCGTGACGAACTAACACCGGGCTGGCGCGGGCCGCTATCCTGGCCACGGATGTCCGACACCGATGATCTGCTGGAGGTCGACGCCGAAGGGGTCGCGCGGCCCGTTGGGGTGACGGCCGTGCATCACCTGCGCGCGCGCGTCGGCACGCTGCAGGTGCTCCCCGCGCCGTCGCACCTCACGATGATGCGGCAGGTGTCCGGACCGGCCGCGGTCGACGGTCGCGCGTGCCTGCTCGCGGGCGAGCTGCGTTCACCGGGCGCGATCTGCGACATCGTGTCGTTCGTCGGCCACGCCGGCTGGCGCGGCGAGCTCGTCGTGATGGACGGAATCGCGAGCCGCTCGATCTACTTCGACCAAGGGCACGTCGTCGGCGCGGCGTCGACCGTCGAGCGGGAGCGGCTCGGCTTGGTGCTCTACCGCTACGGGATCCTCGACGAGGAGCAACTCGAGGCCTGCTCGAAGGCGGTCGACGAGGGGCGCATGCGCTTCGGCGAGGCGGCGGTGCGCTTCGGGTACGTGGCGCGCGAGCGGCTCTTCACCCTCATGCCGCGCCAGGCCGAGGAGATCTTCTACGGCCTCGTGCTCGTGACGACGGGCATGTTCTACCTCCTCGACGACTTCGACGAGGCGGAGCTGTCGGCGCGCCAGAAGCTGTCGGTCGCCTCGCTGATCCGCGAGGGGGTCCGGCGCATGCACGAGATGCGCTATTTCCGCTCGCGCATCCCGTCGGATCAGCACGTCCCGGTCGTGCAGGAGGGGCGCGCGCCGATCGAGACCGAGCCCGCCAACGTCTTCGCGGCGATCGACGGAAGGCGCACCGTCGCGGACATCTGCCGCGCGGTCGGCGAGGGGGAGTTCGAGGTCACGCGCGCGGTCTTCCAGCTCGTGCAGGCGGGCTGCGTCGCGATCAGCGCGCCGCCGCTCAAGCCGCGCGACGCCGTCGAGACGTACAATCGCGCCATCGCGATGCTCTTGCGGGAGCTCGACGCGATGGACGAGGGGGACGACGTGCGCGACCAGCTCGTGCGCTTCGCCTCGACCGGCGGCGTGTACACGATGCTCTTCGAGGGGGCGGGTCCCGCCGACGACGGCACGCTCAACGCCGGGCGGATCGCGGAGAACCTCGCGCGCTTCGAGAACCCGGCCGAGGCCGAGGAGATGATCGGCCGCTGGCTCTACGAGTACGCCTCCTACGCGCTGTTCCTGGCGCGCCCGCACTTGCGGCGCGGCGAGGTGGGCAAGCGTGGACCTCTTCCCTCGAGCGATCGCGCGGCCGTCTCGCAGCGCGTCGCCGTCATCCTCGAGCCCATCGCCCCCGCCGGCACACCCTTGCGCGGGCGCCCCCACAAATGACCCTCCCGATGCGTCGCACGCTCTTCCTCGCGCTCCCGCTCGTCACGCTGTGGCTCGCCTGCTCGAGCAAGCCGCGCCCGGCGGCATCCGCGGGGTCGGTGCCGGCGGCCTCTGCCTCGGAGGTCGCCTCCGCGCCGCCACCGCCGGCGAAGTGCGAGTCGCTCGACGACAAGTGCGTCGGCGAGGCGGGCAAGCGCGCGCGCGTCGTGCTGAGGCGGCTCACCTTCGCGCCGCCGCCCGGCTGGAGCTACGCGCAAGAGGACGATCAGACCATCGCGATGTCCGGTGGCGCGCGCATGGCGCTCGGCATCTACGACTCGCCCGGCGACAAAGACCCGCGCAAGATCGTCAAGGCGCGCGACGCCACGCTCAAGCAGCTGTTGCAGCGGCTGTCGCTGACGGCGCCGAAGAAGCCGATGCCGTGGGGGCGCAAGGCCGACAAGGTCTCGAAGGAGGGGGGGCTCGAGATCTCGATGTGGCAGATCGACGGCGCCTCGCTGGACAAATCGCACGGGCCGCTGCTGCTCGCGCACGCGAGGCTCCCCGGCGCGGGCGGGTTCGTCGCGATCGCGTTCGTGCCGGACGACGACAAGGCGAACTCCGACGAGGCGATCCTGGCGGCGATCGCCTCGATCCAATTCGCGTCCGAGAACGGGGAGCCGAAGCCGGCGGCGTCGCCGCCGGGCGGCGCAAAGTCGTGAGCGCGCCCTGGCTCGCGCCGGGGCAGATCGTCGCCGGCCGCTTCTCCGTCAAGGCGCTCATCGCCCACGGCGAGCTCGCGGCCACCTACCAGGCCGTGCTCGCGCCGGCGCGCGACGTCGTCCTCAAGGTGTTCTCACCGACGGTGCTCGCCTCCCCAGCGGGGGCGGCGGCGTTCGATCGGGTCGCGGCGATGAACCAGGGGCTCGCGCCCGATTCGACGCTCCCGGTGCTCGAACGTGCGATCGATCCCACGACGTCCGCGCCGATCCTCGTGACGCCGCTGAGCATCCACCCGTCGCTCGCCGAGCTCGTGCGCCTGTGCCCGCTGTCGGTCGCGGAGGCGGCCTCGGCCGCGGCCTCGGCGGCTCGCGCGCTCGACGTCGCGCACGGTACGCATCGGCTGCACCACGCGCTCAAGCCAACGAACGTCTTCTTCGGCCCTGGGCCGGCGTACGTCGCGCACCTCATGGACTTCGGGATGACGGCGCTGCGTGACGCGGTCGGGCTCGTCGACACCGAGGCGCTCGACTGGCTTGCCCCCGAGCAGCAGGCGCAGCGGCAGGCGGGCGTCGCGGCCGACGTCTACGCGCTCGCGCTCCTCGTCTACTTCTCGATCGCGGGAAGGGCGCTGCCGCGCGGCGTCGATGCCGCGGCGCTCGCGGCGCGCGCGCGCGAGGACGGGGTCGTCTGGTCGCCCGCCTTCGAGGCCGTGCTCGCGCATGCGCTCTCCCCCTCGCCCGCCGCGCGCTACCCGACCGCCGGCGCGTTCGCCGCTGCGCTCCTCGAGGCGGCGCCGGACTCAGCG
>JAJXTK010000014.1 GCA_021783935.1 Myxococcales bacterium
GTCGAACGACAGGTCGAGGAACAAGAGCATGAACACGCCGGTCTCGGCGTCGAGCCCCATCAGGGCGATCATCCCGACCCAGACCGCGATCGACACGTTGTAGCCGAGCGCGTAGGCGAGCCACACGGCGCCGATGGCCGAGAAGGGGACCGCCGACATCACGATCAGCGTCTTCACCGTCGACTTGGTGTTCACGTAGAGCAGCCCGAAGATCAGGACGAGCGTGATCGGGACGATCAGCTTCAGGCGCTCCCTCACGCGGATCATGTTCTCGTACTGGCCGCTCCAGACCAGGTTGTAGCCGGTGGGCAGGGCGACCTTGGCGGCGACGGCCTTCTTGGCGGCCTCCACGTAGCCGCCGACGTCGTACTTGGAGGTGTCGAAGTCGACGTACACGTAGCCGGCCAGCAAGCCGTTCTCGTCGCGGATCATCGACGGGCCCGAGGCGAGCCTCACGTCGGCGATCTCGCTCATGGGGATCTGCCCGCCCCCGCTCGGCAGCTGCAAGAGCACGCGCCTGAGGCTCGGCAGGTCCTCGCGCCAGTCGCGCGCGTAGCGCACGTTGATGCCGTATCGCTCGCGCCCCTCGACGGTGAGCGACTGGTCGCTGCCGCCGACGGCGGTCATGACCATCGCGTTGGCGTCGTCGACCGTGAGGCCGTAGCGGGCGAGCTGCGTGCGCTTGAGCACGAAGTCGACGAAGTAGCCGCCGGCGACGCGCTCGGCGTAGACGCTGCGCGTGGCGGGCAGGGGCTTGATGGCGGCCTCCGTCTCGGCCGCGAGCCGCTCGATCGTCGCCAGGTCCGCGCCGCTGACCTTGATTCCGATCGGCGTGCGGATGCCGGTCGACAGCATGTCGAGGCGCCCCTTGATCGGCATCGTCCACGCGTTGGAGATTCCCGGCAGCTGGAGCGCCTGGTTCATCTCGTCCTCGAGCTCCTCCTGCGAGATGCGATCGCGCCAGAAGGGGCGCAGCGCCGGCTTCAACCACTCCGGGGCCCAGCTCGAGTACCAGCGCGGCTTGCCGCGCCAGTCGCGCTCCGGCTTCAGGGTGATCGTCGTCTCCATCATCGAGAACGGCGCCGGGTCCGTCGACGTGTTCGCCCGCCCCGCCTTGCCGAAGACGCGCGCGACCTCGGGGAAGCGCATGAGGATCTTGTCCTGGATTTGCAGCGCCTTCTCGGCCTCGGCGACCGACATGCCGGGCTGCACGGCCGACGGCATGTAGAGCAGGGTCCCCTCGCGCAGCGGCGGCATGAACTCGGAGCCGAGCTTCAGATAGACCGGGACGCTCGCCGCGATCGCCATCAGGGCCAGCGCGATCGTCACGCGGGGCCACTTCAGCACGGCGCGGCACGGCCCCTCGTAGAGGCGGTGCAGCGCCCGCGAGATCGGGTGCTTCTCCTCCGAGTAGTACTTCCCCACGAAGAGCTGCGTCGCGAGCCACGACAAGGCGCGAGGCCGAAACCGGAACGGCTCGATGCGCGCGAACAGCATCCGCAGCGCGGGATCGAGCGTGACGGCGAGGAGCGCGGCGATGGCCATCGCGAGGTTCTTCGAGAACGCCAAGGGCCTGAAGAGCCGCCCCTCCTGATCGACCAGCGTGAAGACCGGCAAGAACGCCACGGCGATCACCAAGAGCGAGAAGAAGACCCCCGGTCCGACCTCCAGCAAGGCCTCGAGGCGCACCTGGTGGAAGTCGCCCTTCTTCCCGTCTCTGATCCAGCGGTGGATCTTGTTGTAGGCGTTCTCGACCTCGACGATCGCCCCGTCGACGAGCACGCCAATCGAGATGGCGATTCCGGCGAGCGACATGAGGTTCGCGTTGAGCCCCATCGCGTACATCGGAATGAAGGCCAGCGTGACCGACACCGGGATCGTGACGATGGGGATGATGGCCGAGGGGACATGCCAGAGGAAGATGAGGATGATGATCGAGACGACGATGACCTCCTCGACGAGCTTCTCCTTCACCGTGTCGATCGCCGCGTTGATCAGCTCGGAGCGATCGTAGGTCGGCACGACCTCGACCCCCTTCGGCAGCGAAGGCTTCAGCTCCGCGAGCTTCGCCTTGACGCGGTCGATGACGTTCAGCGCGTTCTCGCCGGCGCGCATCACCACGATGCCGCCGACGACGTCCCCCTCGCCGTCGAGGTCGGCGATGCCGCGCCGCATCTCCGGGCCGAGCGCCACGCGCGCGACGTCCTTCACCAGCACCGGCGTGCCCCCTTCGGAGCGCAGGGCGAGGTTCTCGAGGTCCTCGAGCTTCTTCACGTAGCCGCGCCCGCGCACCATGTACTCGCGGCCGCTGATCTCTATGAGGCGCCCGCCGACGTCGTCGTTGCCGGTCTTGACGGCCCTGATGATCGCCTCGAGCGGCAGCTTGTAGGTGGCGAGCGCGTTCGGGTCGACGGTGATCTGGTATTGGCGCACCTGGCCGCCGACGGTGGCGACCTCCGCGATCCCCGGCACGCTCTGGAGCGCGTAGCGGAGATACCAGTCCTGATACGAGCGCAGCTCGTCGGAGGTGTGCTGACCGGTCTTGTCGACGAGCGCGTACTGGTAGACCCAGCCGACGCTCGTCGCGTCGGGGCCGAGCTCCGTCTTCACGTCCTTCGGGAGCTGCGCCTGGATCTTCGAGAGGTACTCGAGCACGCGCGTGCGCGCCCAGTACATGTCGGTGCCGTCTTCGAAGATGACGTACACGTAGCTGAAGCCGAAGTCCGAGAAGCCGCGGATGGCCTTGACCTTCGGCGCGCCGAGCAGCGACGTGATGATCGGGTAGGTGACCTGATCTTCGATGATGTCGGGGCTGCGATCCCAGCGCGAATAGACGATGACCTGCGTGTCCGAGAGATCGGGCAGCGCATCGAGCGGGATGTGGCGCATCGACCAGAACGCGCCGACCAGCAGCGCGATCGACGCGGCGATGACCAGCAGCTTGTTCTGCGCCGAGAAGCGGATGATCGCCTTGATCATGGCGTCTTGGCGGCTCTCGCGGGCCCGTCTGCCGGCACGAGCTTCATGCCGCACTTCGGGCACTTGCCGGGCTTCGCCTCGACGACGTCCGGGTCCATCGGGCAGACGTACTTCGTCGCGTGCGCCGCCGAAGGGGCGCTCGCGCCCGACGCGGCCGCCGAGGCGCTGGCCGTGGGCGCGGCGCTGCTCGGGGCAGGGGCGCTCGCGGCGGAGGGCGCCTGGTCGGCCAGGGCGGCGAGCGAGGCGCGCAGCTGCGACTCGGAGTCGACGAGGAAGTTGGCGCGGACGACCACCTTCTCCCCCTCGGAGAGCCCGCGGACGACCTCGACGATCGACTCGTCGGCGTCACCGAGCGTGACCTCTCGCGGCTCCAGCTTCCCGGCGCCGAGCGCGACGAAGACGACCTTCCTCGTCCCCGAGTCGAGCACCGCGTCGACGGGGATGCGCAGCCCGTCGCGCCGCGGGCTCTCGAGCGTGGCCTCGCCGAACATGCCGGGCTTGAGCTCGCCGCTCGGGTTCGGGAACTCGAGGCGCAGCTTCACGGTGCGCGTCGCCGGATCCAGGATCGGGTCGATGAACGTCGAGATCCCCGCGAAGGTGCGGTTCGGGTAGGCCTTGAGCGCGAGCTTGGCCGGCATTCCGAGCTTCACGCGATGGATGTCCGACTCGTACACATCCGCGAGCACCCAGACGTTCGACAGGTCGACGATCTCGTAGGGCATCGCCCCCGCATCGAGCTTCATGCCGTCGACGACGTCCTTCCTGGTGACGACCCCCTCGATCGGCGACGAGAAGGTGATCGTTCGCGTCGCCTCGCCCCCCTGCTCGATCCGCTTGATCGCCGCCTCGGGCACGTCGAGCAGCTCGAGCTTCCGGCGCACCGCCTGCACCAGATCGCTCTCGTCGATCGGGACCTCCGTCGCGCCGGCGAGCCGGCGCTGCGTCGAGAGCGCGACGCGGTACTCGGCCTGCGCCGCGAGCAGCTCGGGGCTGTAGCCCGAGAAGAGCGGGTCGCCGCGATGGACCTGCTTGCCGATGAAGCTCGCGTACACCGTCTCGGCGAACACCGAGACCTTGATGTTCACGTGCCGCACGCGCCGCTCGTCGACGGCGACCCGGCTGAAGGTGTGCCACGCCCCGCCCACCGGCCCTCGCGTGACCTCCGCGGTCTTGAGCCCGATGAGCTGCTGGCGGGCGGGGTCGACGTCGATCGTCGCGAGCCCCGCCACCGGCGTCGCGCTCGCGGCGGCCTCGTCGTCGTAGACGGGCACGTAGTCCATGCCCATCTCGTCCTTGCGAGGCGTCGGCGAGGTCTGCGCCGGGTTCATCGGCGATCGATAGAACTCGATCTTGCGCTGCTTCGGCGCCGCGCCCGAGGTCCCCACGGGCACGAGCTTCATCCCGCAAATCGGGCACTCGCCGGGGTGATCCTGCACGATCGTCGGGTGCATCGGGCACTGGTACTGCACCTTGCCGACCTCGGCCGAGGTCGCGGCCTTCTTGGCGAAGTGCCAGGTCGCTGCGCCGCCGACCGCGGCGGCGATCGCTGCGACCAGTAGCAGCGTGAGGCAGCCGAATCCTCGTCGCGCGTTGGCCGCGCGCGCGACCACGGCCGCCTCGTCGTCCTTCGCGGGCGGGCTCGACGCGGGGTTCGGCGTGACCTCCGCGGGGGGCTCGGCGCCCTCCGGGAGCTCCGAACGATCCTGCGCTTGGGGGCGCTCGCCGCTCATGGTCGTGTCTCCGAGATCCCCTCGCGATACGCAGGCGTCGGTCGAGTCATTCGGCCTTTCGCGCTCGGGTTCAGCAAGGGGCGCGCCAGGGCATCACGCGCACGAATTCACGGCGATTGGCGGCTCGCGCGCCCGAGCCGGGGGCGCTCCGTGACCGCGTCGGTCACAGGCGCGCGGGGAGAGTGACCCTCTCGGTCAACGAGCGCGCGACGCGCTCGACGGCGCTCGCGCCGCAGGCGGCTCGGTGCGGCTCGCGCGCCCCTCTCGAGCACGCGAGCTCATCGGCGCGGCCGACGGCGCGTCGGAGACCAAGGCCGAGAAGAGCACCCGGTGATCGGTCGCCGGCGCGCGGCCGGGCAGGCGGCTCGCAGCCGAGGCGACCGAGGAGGCCGCCATGAGGCTCGCGATGCTGCTGACTTGCGCCCTCGTGCTCTCGACGAGCGCCTGCGCCCGACCAACCCCGCCGACGAGCGCGACCTCGGCCTCGCGCGTGCTCGCGACCCCAGGCTCCGGCGTCGCGCCGCGCGGCAGGGTCTTCGACGCGCGGCTCGACACCAACCTCGACGCGCAGCGCGCCGAGCCCGGCGATCCGGTGCAGGCTCACCTCGACGAGCCGCTCTTGGCCCACGACGGCTCGGTCATCGCGCCGCGCGGCACCCCGATGGTCGGGCGGGTCGTCTCGGCGTCTCGCGATGCGCCGATTCGCATCACGATCCGCATCGACGGCCTGTTGGTCGGCGGGCGCGTCTACCGGATCGACTCGCGCGTGCGCTGGGCGGAGTCGGCGCGCGTCTCGCATCCCGAGCCCGCGAGCGAGGGCGGCACGGTGGCCAACATCTACCCGGAGGTCGCGCCGCGCGGGGCGCTGCCGACGGCGGTCGGCGGAGGCCCGCCGCCCGAGGTCGCGCCGCTGACGCTGCCGCGGGGGACGAAGATCCAGCTCGTGCTGCTGCGCCCCTTCGCGCTCGGCGCGCCGCTGCAGAGCGCGCCGGGCGACGAGTAGGCACGAGCTCGCGCGCGGCCGCGCCGCGCCTCAGACCACCAGCACCTTGTCGGCCCAGACCGTCCAGTCGGTGACCTGCTCCAGCGTCCCGCGCCTGGCCCCCTCGGTGAGCTCGGCCTCGGCGATGCCGCGCGCGTCCATGCAGGTGCCGCACACCGCGATCTCGCCGTTGCGCTTGGCGACGGAGCGGAGCATCAGCTCGATGTTGTAGTAGCCCTGGGGCACCTTGTGGTTCGCCTTGCCGCAGAAGGCGCCGTCGCCCATCAGGAAGATTCGGACCTGCTCGCCGTCGCGCTTCGCGAGCGCGCCGGCGAGGCGCAGCGCGTTGTAGCTGCGCTCGTTGCCATAGGGGGCGTCGTTGAGGATGAAGAGGGTCTTCGCCATTGGGGGACTCCGTGCGCGGCGCGAACGATTCCGACGCGCTCTCGCCCGCCGCGTCGAGCGGAGCCATTCGAAGCGTGCCTACGAGGCGCGCACCACGCGCGTCTCGAGCGGCACCGCGTTGGCGATGGTGAATGCGAACGGGCACTTGGCGCGCGCGGCGGCGGCCCAGCGCGCGAGCGCGGCGTCGTCGGCCGAAGTCTCGAGCTCCACGCGCACCGCCACGCGCGGGACGAGCGGCCCGCCGCCGAGGTCGAAGGTGGGCGCCGCGTCGACGACCCCCTCGGCCACCGCGCGCACGCCCGCGAGCTCCGCCCCCTCCATGGTCGCGAGCATGACGACGGTCGCCGTGTAGCAGGCGGCGAGCCCGAACATCATGTACTGCACCGGGTCCGGCGCGAGCCCAGCGCCCCCGAACGCCGGCGCCATGTCGGCGCGCAGCGTCGTCTCGCCCGCGGCGTGCGCGATCGTCGCCGAGAACTGCGGCGCGCCCTCGCCGGCGCTCCACGCGCCCGCGACGCGCTTCTGCAGGATCGCGGCCGCGGGCTCGGCCTTCAGACGCTCCAGCATCGCGCCGATGGAGCCGAGATCGACGTTGTTCTTCTTCATCGCTCACCTCGATGGGCGAGCCGGCTCGCCCCGCTTGCGCGCGCCGCCCGCAGGCCCCCGCTCGACGCGGAGGCCGCGGGCGCGCCAGTCGACGACGCCCTCTCCCATGCGGCGGGCCGCGACCCCCTTCTTGCGAAGGAGCGCGACCGCCTCGATCGACATCACGCAGTAAGGGCCGCGGCAGTAGGCGACGAGCTCGCGACCGCGCGGCAGCTCGGCGAGCCTCTTCTCGAGCTCGCCGAGCGGCACCGACAGCGCGCCGGGGATGTGCCCGGCTCGGTACTCTTCGCTCGGGCGCACGTCGAGCAGCGTCACCTCGCCGTCGCGCACGCGCCGGACGAGCTCGTCGGCCTCGACGACCTCCATGGCCCCGCGCTCCGTGAGGAACGCGCCGGTGACCTGCCGGACCTCGGCGAGGCGCGCCTCGGAGAGGCGGCGCAGCGAGACGTAGAAGTCGCAGACCTCTCGGTCCGCGAGGCGGCATTCGACGTAGGTGCCCTTCTTCTCGGCCTCGACCAGGTGCGCGGCGCGCAGGACCTGGAGGTGCTGCGAGGCGCTCGCCACCGAGATCGACGCCTGCTCCGCGAGCGCCTCGACCGTGCGCGGGCCCTGGCAGAGCAGGTCGAGCAGCTCGAGCCGCTTGGGCGCGGCGATCGCCTTCCCGATGCGGGCGAACTGCTCGTAGATGGCGTCCTTGAAGCGGCGGTTCGGCGAGGCCATTTGGTTCAAGTATTCAAGCGTTCGATTGAATATGAGAGCATGGCGGCGCCGTCAAGGCGTTCGCGCCGAGGGCTCGTCCGTGCTCCCATGGGGCCCCGTTCGCGTGATGGGCGGGCGGCGCCACTCCACGATCCGAGGTCCACCGATGACGACGAGGGCGAGCGAAGCGGCGGCGCAGCGACCAGGTCTCCTCGCGCGCGGCGTCCACGCCGGCGAGCGGAGCGACGCGCTCGGCGCGCGCGGGTAGAGCGCGTCGTGTCGCCGCCGCCCCCCGAGCCCGAGGACGCGACGCTCGCGGAGCTCGCCGCCGAGGCGCGCGCGCTCTTTCAGCCATGGTTCGTCGAGCGTCGCTTCGAGGCCGGCGAGCTGCTCTGGCGCGAGGGGGAGCGCACCGGGCTGCTCGTGGCGTTGCGGTCGGGGCGCGTGAAGGTCTATCGGCTCCTGCCGACGGGGCGCGCCGTCACGCTGTTCCTCTTCGGCCCCGACGACGTCTTCGGCTTCTTGCCGTTCCTCGATGGGGGCGCCTATCCGGCGTACGCGCAGGCGCTCGACGAGGTCAACGCCGACGTGATGCCGCGCTCGGCGCTCCTCGACGCCGTGCGCGCGCGCCCCGAGGCAGCCCTCACGCTGCTCTCGCTCCTCGGGAGACGCCTGCGCGAGGCCTTCGATCGCATCGAGAGCCTCTCGACGCCCGGCGTGGCAGCGCGCGTCGCGGCGGCGATCCACGCGCTGCGTCCGGCCGGCGCGGGCGCGGGCCCCTCGGTCGTGGAGTTCCCGGTGTCGGCGGCCGAGCTCGCGGCCGCCATCGGCGTCACCCCCGAGACCTTGTCGCGCGCGATCTCGCGCCTCGTCGCCGACCGCGTCGTGCATCGAGTCGGCCCGCGCCGCCTGCAGATCCTCGACCCGGCGGCGCTCGAGCGAGCCGCCCGCCTCGCCGAACGCTGAGCCCGGTTTCGAAGCGACGCGCGTTGACCATGGTCAAGGCGCGCGCGCGCCCGCGAGCGCATCGTCCCGCCAGACGCCGCACGGGCGGCCTGGAGGGTTGCGCCATGATCGATCCGAGCCTGTTCCTCGACCTCGGGGTCGCCTTGCACGGTCACAAGTGCCCCGGCATGGCCCTCGGGCTGCGCCTCGGCGCGGAGGCGATGAACGCCCTGGGCGTCGAGCGCGCGCGCGACACGCAGCTGCTGGCGCTGCTCGAGCTCGGCGATCACCACTGCACCCACTGCCTGGCCGACGGCGTGCAGATCATCACCGGGTGCACCCTCGGCAAGGAGAACCTGATCAAGCTCGGCTACGGCAAGCTCGGCGTGACGATCGTCGACCGCGCGACCAAGCGCGCGGTCCGCGTGGTGCCGCGCCCCGAGGCGCAGGCGGCGATGCGGACCACGCCGTTCTTCACCGACTACCGCGAGAAGTTCGTGCCGTTCTCGGCGGTGCCCGACATGCTCGTCGAGCCGCTGGTGCGCAAGGTGCTCGAGGCGCCGCGCGAGGCGATCGTGCAGGTCGGCGACATCCAGCGCCTCGACGGGCCGATCCAGGTGACGAGCCTCGCGACCTTCCGCTGCGAGCGCTGCGGCGACCTGGTCGCCGAGCCCTACGGGCGGCTGAGCGCCGGCAGCCGCCTCTGCATCCCGTGCGAGGAGGCCACGCGCGAGAAGCTCTGAGCGCCGGGGCGCCGAGACGCCCGACGCGCGGGTCGTGGGCCGATGCAAAAAGCGGCCATCCCAGGAGTTGGGCCATGAAGAAGCTGCTCGGATTCGCGCGCGATTTCGCGCTGCCTGCGCTGGCGATCGTCGTGGTGATGGGCTGGCTCGCGGGGGCCTTCCACCCGCCGAAGCTCGCGCCGGCCAAGCTGCCGGCGCCACAGACCGCCTCGGTCGGCGCGCCGGTGCGTGAGGCGAAGGAGGCGACCGTGCCGCAGATCGCGGAGGCCGTCGGCGCCGTCCAGGCACAGCGCAAGACGACGATCGCCGCGCGGGTGACCGCCAACGTGCTGCGCGTCGCGGTCTCTGCGGGCCAGCGCGTGCGCGCGGGCGAGCTGCTCGTGACGCTCGACGATCGGGATCTGCAGGCCAGGGCGCGCGCCGCGAAGGCCGCCGTGCGCCGCGCCGAGGCGGCGCGCGATCTCGCGAAGGCCGACTACGATCGCGACAAGGTGCTGCTCGAGCACCAGGTCGTCACGGGCGCGGCGCTCGACGTCACCACCATGCGCACGCGCTCCGCCGACGCGGACGTCTCCGCGCAGATGGACGTGGCGCGCGACGCCGACGTGGCGCTCGGCTACGCGGCGATCAAGAGCCCCTACGACGGCATCGTCATCGACCGGGCGGCCGAGCCGGGAGACGTCGCGACGCCCGGCAAGCCGCTCTTGACCCTCTACGAGACCGACCGCCTCTGGTTCGAGGCGGCGGTGCCCGAAGAGGACGTGACCGCGCTCCGCATCGGCGCGACCCAGCGCGTGCGCATCGACGCGCTCAAGCGGGACCTCGAGGGGACGCTGGTCGAGATCGTCCCCTCGTCCGATCCGGCGAGCCGCACCGTCACCGCGCGCGTGACGCTCCCCGCGCTGGCGAGCCTCTACCCCGGGATGTTCGGCCGGCTGCTGCTGTCGGTCGGCGAGCGTCGGCGGCTGTCGATCCCCGCGGCCGCGGTGCTGCGCGTCGGGCAGCTCACCATGGTCGATCTGGTCGTCGGCGGCACGGTCCAGCGCCGATCGGTGCAGCTCGGAGAGGAGGACGCCGGCGAGGTCGAGGTGCTCAGCGGGCTGTCGCCGCGCGACGAGGTCTCGCTCTCGCCGCGCAAGGAGCTCGCGCCGTGAGCCGCGCGGGCGGCGTGACGATCCGCATCGTCCGCGCGTTCCTCGAGTCGCACCTCTCGATCGTCCTCATCTTGTTCTCGCTCGTGGTCGGCGGCGTCGCGCTCGTCGTGACGCCGCGCGAGGAGGAGCCGCAGATCGTCGTGCCGAACGCCGACGTCTTCGTCTCGTTCCCTGGGCACTCGGCCGAGGAGGTCGAGAGCCTCGTCTCGGGGCCGCTCGAGCGCATCCTCTCGCAGGTCGACGGCGTCGAGTACGTCTACTCGCGCTCGCTGCCTGGGCAGAGCGTGATCACGGTGCGCTTCTACGTCGGGCAAGACCGCGAGCGCAGCCTCGTGAAGCTCACCAAGTGGCTCCAGCAGAACGCCGATCAGCTCCCGCGCGGCGTCACCGGCTCGGTCGTGCGGCCGCGCGAGACCGACGACGTGCCGATCGTGACCTTCACGCTCACCAGCAAGACCAAGGGCGACTACGAGCTGCGCCGCGTCGCCGAGGAGGTGCAGAGCAGGCTCCAGGCCACCCCCGACGCCGGCATCAGCTCCCTGGTCGGTGGCCGCCCGCGCGCCGTCATGGTGCGCCTCGACCCGGCGCGCCTCGCCGGCTTCCACGTCGCGCCGAGCGACGTGCTGCGCGCGCTCTCCGGCGCCGACGCCAGCTTCCAGGCCGGCGCGTACACCGAGCGCGATCGCGACGTGCGCGTCGAGGCCGGCCGCTTCTTCGCGAGCGCCGCCGACGTCGGCGCGTGCGTGGTCGGCGTCGCGGGCGATCGCCCGGTGTTCCTGCGCGACGTCGCGTCGGTGTCCGACGGGCCGGGCGAGGTCTCCGACTACGTGCGCTTCAGCCAAGGGGCGGCCTTCGGCAAGAACAGCGAGCGCGGCGCCGCGGGGAGCTGGGTCGGTCGCGCGCCGAGCGACGCCCGGGCGGCCTGGTTCGCGGAGCCCGGCGTCACGATCGCCCTCGCGAAGCAGAAGGGGACGAACAACGTCGAGGTCGCCGAGGCCTTCGTCGAGCGCATGCAGGCGCTGCAGCGGCAGGTCGTCCCCGAGGACGTCTCGGTCGCCGTCACGCGCAACTACGGCGTGACCGCCAACGAGAAGGTCAACGAGCTCGTCGAGGGGCTGCTCGTCGGCATCGTCGTGGTCATCGCGCTGCTCACCATCGGCCTCGGCTTCGTCGACGCGATGGTGGTGGCCGTGACCGTGCCGGCGGTCTTCGGCCTGACGCTCGCCGTCAACTACCTCTTCGGCTTCTCGATCAACCGCGTGACGCTCTTCGCGCTGACGGTCGCCCTCGGGCTCCTGGTCGACGATCCCATCGTCGACGTCGAGAACATCCACCGGCACTTCGAGCTCGCGGGGAAGGCCACGCGCGAGATCGTGCTCGAGGCGGTGAACGAGGTCAGGCCGCCCGTGGTGGCCGCGACGATAGCGGTCATGATCTCCTTCTCGCCGCTGTTCTTCGTGACCGAAGAGATGCACGACTACCTGCGGCCGATGGCGGTCAACGTGCCGATGGCGATGCTCATGTCGCTCGTCGTCTCGTTCACGATCACGCCCTGGCTCGCGTACGTCGTGCTCCGGCGTCGCTTCCGGGGCGGCGCGCACGCGGCGTCGAGCGCGGCGGGGGAGGTCCAAGCCCCCTCGCGCGTGCAGCGCGCCTTCTCGCTGCTGCTCGCGCCGCTGGTCGCGCGTCGGCGCAACGCCTGGGCCTTCCTCGGCGTCATCGCCCTCGCGTTCGTCGCGAGCCTGCTGCTCGTCGCCACCCGCAAGGTCAAGCCGAAGCAGCTGCCGTTCGACAACAAGGACGAGCTCTTACTCGTGCTCGACATGCCGACCGGCACGAGCCTCGAGCGCACCGACGCCGCCGCGCGCGACCTCGAGAGCTACCTGCGCACCGTCCCGGAGGTCACCGACTTCGAGGCCTACGTCGGCACCGCCTCGCCGTTCGACTTCAACGGCATGTCGCGCCGCTACATGCTGCGCCGGTCGTCGGACCGCGCCGACATCCGCGTCAACTTCCTCCACAAGACCGAGCGCGTCGCAGGCAGCCACGACATCGCGCTGCGCATCCGAGCGGACCTCGAGGCGATCGCGCGTCGCGACGCGGTGAAGCTCAAGCTCGTGGAGCTGCCGGCGGGCCCGCCCGTGATGTCGACCGTCGTCGCGGCGGTCTACGGGCTGCCGGGGCACCGGTACGACGACCTCGTCGACGCGGCGCGCGTCATCGAGCGCCGGCTCGGGCGCGAGCCCGGCGTCGTCGACGTGGACGTCTCGGCGGAGGAGGACCAGCAGAAGGACGTCTTCACGGTCGACGCGGCCAAGGCGGCCATGCACGGCGTCACCGTCGACGACGTCGATCGCACGCTGCGGCTCGCGCTCTCGGGCACGACCGCGGGCGAGCTCGCTGTGCCTGGCGAGCGCAACCCGGTGCCGATCCTGCTCTGGCCGAGCCGCGCGGAGCGCTCGAGCCGCACCGACCTCGCGCTCTTGCAGGTGCGCGGGCAGAAGGGGAACCTCGTGCCGATCTCGCAGCTCGGCGCCTGGCGCGCGCAGGTCGAGGAGAAGACGATCTACCACCGCAACCTCGAGCGCGTCGTCTACGTCACCGCGGAGATGGCGGGCCGTCCGCCGGTCGAGACGATCCTCGACGTGCGCGCCGATCAGCGCCCGCTCGGCGCCCCCGACGTCGCGCGCGATGGCGCCGCCGGGAGCCCGCGCCCGCTCGGCGAGCGCACGCTGTTCAAGAAGGGGGGCGGGCTGCCGTGGGCCGTCGCCGACGGGATCTCGGTGCGCTGGTGGGACGAGGGGGAGACGCGCCTGACGATCCACATCTTCCGCGACCTCGGGATCGGCTTCGCGGGCGCGCTGCTCGCGATCTACGTCCTGCTCAGCCAGCAGACCGGCTCGTTCCAGCTACCGCTGGTGATCATGCTCGCGATCCCGCTCATGGTGATCGGCGTGCTGCCGGGGTTCTGGCTGTTGAACCACCTCGGCGTCCACTCGGTCGGCGGCTACGACACCCCGCTGTTCTTCAGCTCGCCCGCCATGATCGGCATGATCGCGCTCGCCGGCATCGTCACGCGCAGCTCGATCATCCTCGTCGACTTCGTGCACATCGCCTTGGCGCGGGGCAGGACGCTCGTCGAGGCGCTGATCGAGAGCAGCTCGGTGCGCCTGCGCCCGATCCTGCTGACCTCCGGCGCCGCGATCCTCGGCGCCTGGCCGATCACGATGGACTCGGTGTTCGCGGGGCTCGCCTGGTCGCTGATCTTCGGGCTGTTCGCGGCGACGCTCTTCAGCCTGTTCGTGATCCCGGTCGCGTACTTCTTGATGTACGGCCGCCGAGCGGGGCACGGCCTGCCCGCGCGCTTCGCTTCGCGCGACGACGACGCGCGTGCGGCGCCCGCCCTGTTCGTCGCCGATCGTCGATGATATCGTGAGTTTGCGATGAAAATCTCGGGCGCGGGGCGAGCTGCGGGCGGCGCGAGCTGCGTCCGAGCTCGTTTCAAACGTGTGTCGCGGCGTCGACCGGGGCTTCGCGAGGGCGACGTTGCCCAGGATATCGTTGCTGCGCGATGAACTTGCGTGCGCTCGCCGACGTCGAATGCCGGCGTGCCGACCGCTGAGAGGAGCCCATGGAGCCACACGGCGCGCGCGCCCAGGGGGTCGCGAGCAAGCTCGCCTTCCTCGATCGTTACCTGACGCTCTGGATCTTCGCGGCGATGGCGGCCGGCGTCGGGCTCGGCTTCGGCGCGCCCGGGGTCACGAGGTCGCTCGAGCGCATGAGCGTGGGCACGACCTCGATCCCGATCGCGGTGGGGCTCATCCTGATGATGTACCCGCCGCTCGCGAAGGTCCGCTACGAGGAGCTCGGCCGGGTCTTCCGCGACAAGCGCGTGCTCGCGCTCTCGCTGGTGCAGAACTGGATCGTCGGTCCGCTCCTGATGTTCGGGCTCGCCGTCCTCTTCTTGCGCGGCAGGCCCGAGTACATGATCGGGCTCGTCATCATCGGCCTCGCGCGCTGCATCGCGATGGTGATCGTCTGGAACGATCTCGCCAAGGGGGACGCCGAGTACTGCGCCGGGCTCGTCGCGCTGAACTCGATCTTCCAGGTGCTCTTCTTCTCGGTCTACGCGTGGTTCTTCGCCGCGGTGCTGCCACGCTGGCTCGGCCTGCACGGCGCCGTCGTGAACGTCACGATGGGCGAGATCGCGAAGAGCGTCGCCGTCTACCTCGGCATCCCCTTCGCCGCGGGCTTCCTCACGCGGCGCGTGCTCGTGCGGGCGAAGGGCGCGGACTGGTACCAGGCGCGCTTCGTGCCGCGCATCGGGCCGCTCACGCTCGTCGCGCTGCTCTTCACCATCGTCGTGATGTTCTCGCTGAAGGGCGAGGCGATCGTGCAGCTCCCGCTCGACGTCGTGCGCATCGCGATCCCGCTGCTCGCCTACTTCCTGCTGATGTTCGCGGCGTCGTTCTTCATGAGCAAGCGCGCGGGCGCGAGCTACGAACAGGCTGCGACCCTCTCGTTCACCGCGTCGTCGAACAACTTCGAGCTCGCGATCGCGGTCGCCGTCGGGACCTTCGGCATCCACTCGGGCGCGGCGCTCGCGGCGGTCATCGGGCCGCTGGTGGAGGTGCCCGTGCTCATCGGGCTGGTGAACGTGGCGCTCTGGATCCGGCGTCGGTACTTCGGCGAGGCGTCCGACCGTGCGCCGACGGCGGCCTGAGCGCGGCGCGGCCTCGTGGGCGCGGGGCGTGCCCATCGAATCGTAATTTTGCGATGGACGCGGTCGCGCCTTTACGTCACACTTCGCGCGGCATCGTCGCCCCACGATGCGGAGGGATCGAATGTCCGCCCCGAAGAAGCTCGTCGCCCTCGGCCTCGCGGCGGCCGTCATCGCCGTCCCTCTCGCGCTCAAGCGCTGGGGGCGCGAGGTCGCCCAAGCCGACCCGATCGCGTCGGTCGCCCCGTCGGCCTCCTTGGGCTCATCGTCGATCGCCGCTGCGAGCGCCCCTCGTCCGCTCCCCAAGGTGATCGACCTCGGCACCCGCACCTGCGCGCCGTGCAAGGCGATGCTCGGCGTGCTCGACGAGCTCGAGCGCTCCTACGGGGGGCAGCTCGCGGTCGAGTTCATCAACGTGCAGGAGGACGAGGAGAAGGCCGCGCCGTACGGCGTCGACGTGATCCCGACGCAGGTGTTCCTCGGTCCCGACGGCAGGGAGCTGTTCCGGCACGTCGGCTTCATCTCGACGGCGGCCATCGTGCAGAAGTGGGGCGAGCTCGGGTTCGCGTTGAGGCCGAGCGCCGCGCCCGCGGCCCTCCATCGGTGACCCGTGCAGGAGCTCTTCGTCCGCTTCGGCGCGCTCTTCGATGGGGCGCTGCCGCTGGCGCTCGCGGCGGCGGTCCTCTGGGGCGTGCTCAGCGTTGTGCTCAGCCCCTGCCACCTCGCGACGCTGCCGCTGGTCGTCGGCTTCGTGAGCGGCGCCGGGCCCGATTTGCCGCGTCGTCGAGCGATCGGCCTCTCGGTCGCGTTCGCGTTCGGCATGTTCCTCTCGCTCGCGCTGGTCGGCGCGGGCGTCGCGTGGGCCGGGCACGCGCTGCATCGCTACCGCGCGGTCGGCAGCTACGTGACCGCAGGGGTCCTCGTCCTCGGCGGCCTCTACCTGCTCGATCTCCTCTCGATCGCGTGGTCGGGGCCGAGGCCGTGGGCGCCGGAGCGCAAGGGGGCGATCGCCGCCGTCGCCGCCGGGCTCTTCCTGGGCGTCGGCCTCGGTCCGTGCACGCTCGCCTTCGTCGCGCCCGTCCTCGGCGTCGTGCTCGGCGCCTCCGGGGCGCACGTCGGCGTCGGCTGGGCGCTGCTGCTCGCGTTCGCGATCGGCCACTGCGCGGTGGTCGTGGGCGCCGGCGCCTCGACGGCGTGGGTGCAGCGCTGGCTCGATTGGAACGCGCGCTCGCGGGGGGCCGCCCTCTTCAAGAAGGCGTGCGGCGTCCTCGTCCTCATGGGCGCGGCGTCGCTCGTCTACGCCGCCTGACCCCGGAGCTCGAGGAAGTCTTCATGGCCCAGTCCGTCTCGCACGACGCTCACGATGAGGCGCCCGCGCCGAAGCGCTCTGCGCTCGCCGCTGCGCTGGAGCTCCCGCATCGGCGTCCGCGCGCAATGCCCGCGGGGGCCGCCGGCGGTGTGGTTCGCGCTCCATCGCGCGCTGCGGCGTACGTCGGCTACGTGTTCAACGCGGTCCTGTGAGGAGTCGAAGCGGAGCGGCCGCGCGTCTGGCGCTTCGGGAGGTCTCATGAAGAACGTGAAGGTGCTCGGCGCGGGGTGCCCGAGCTGCAAGGCGACGCAGAGGCTGGTCGAGGAGGTCGCCAAGGCGAAGGGGGTCGAGATCGAGCTCGAGAAGATCGAGGATCTCCGGCAGATCATGAGCTACGGCGTCCTCTCGACGCCGGGGGTGGTCGTCGACGGCAAGGTCGTGCACTCGGGCGGCGTGCCGGCGCGATCGAAGGTCGAGAGCTGGCTGTGAGCGGCGCCGACGGAGCGCTCACCGCGGCGGCTCGCGAGCGCTCGGCTGCGGGCGTGCGTGCTAGCGTCGGCTGGCGATGAAGAAGGACCCCGAGCTCGATTGCCCGGTGCCCGCCCAGGGCCCCGACCTTCGGCCGGTCGAGGGGGCCGAGGCGGACGAGGAGCTCGCCGTGCTCGGCAAGGCCATCGGTCACCCTGCGCGCGTGCAGATCCTCCGCATCCTCGTGCGCAAGAACGCCTGCGTCTGCGGCGACATCGTCGACGAGCTTCCGCTCGCACAGTCGACCGTCTCGCAGCACCTCAAGGTCCTCAAGGAGGCGGGCCTCATCCGCGGCGACGTGGACGGGCCGCGCGTCTGCTACTGCATCGAGCCGCGCACGCTGCGGCGCCTCAAGGCGCTGATCGGCGGGCTGTGAGGCCGCGCGCCGGAGGTTCGTGGGCCTGGCGGCCGGCCGCGTAGGCGCTCCGCACGGACGTTCACCTCGGGGCGCAGGCTTCGCGGCTGCGCGAGGCCACCGTGCGCGGGCCGCGCGCCACCCTCGCGGACCTTCGGCGCCGTGGGCCCGGAAGGACGTCTTCGCCGTCGAAGCGCGAGCCGGCTCAGTCGCCCGTAGCGCCGCTGTCGTCGCCGGTCGCGCTGCCGCCGTCGTCGCCGGTGGTCGGGCTGGCGCACACGCCGCTCGACGGCGTGTAGCAGGTGCTGCTGGTCGTCTCGCAGCACCAGGTGCCCCCCGACGCGCCGCAGGCGCTCGCGCAGTCGGAGTCCTGCGAGCAGGCCGCGCTGCACGTGGCGCTGCCGCCCGTGTCGTCGACGACGATGCCGGTGTCGTCGCCGACGGGGGTCGAGTCCCAGGTGCCGCTGTCGACCGGAGTGGCGCTCGTGTCGGCGCCGCTGTCGTAGCCCGTCGTGCTGTCGTTCTTGCTCGCGTCCACGATCGGCGAGTCCTGCGTGTCCGAAGCGCTGGACGCGCAGGCGGGGGCGGCGATGAGGAGGAGCGCCGAGAGCAGACGCGAGATGCGACGAACACCGGTCATGCTGATTCTCCGATAAGCGACCTGATCGCGGATGGCGCGAAGAGAGCACGCTCGTGGCTCGCGACGACAAAGGTTCCGAGCGCCTGGGGCAGGGGCACGGCGGAAGGTGAGGCCCATGGCCGAGCGGCTCCTGCAGGGCGAGGAGCCCGTCCAGGTGCCCCTGCACCGGCGCTGAGCCATTATGACGGCTACCTACGAAATGCGCGAGCCGCCGGTTGCAGAGTGTCCGAGGGGGATTTCGCCGACGTGGATGGCTCGAACGCGCTGCGTCGTCGGGCCCCACGCCGCAGCGCGTGCCTGCGCCACCTCATCTCGACGTGGCTTCGCGCCCGCCGCCACGCGCTCTTCGCACCTGCGATCGATATGGCTGTCGGCGCTCGGGTGCGCCCTGCTGCTCGCGACCGCCTGCGCCCCTCGCGCGCCGGCGATCGCCTCGAAGGCCCCGACGCAGGCGCCTGAGAGCGTCGTCGCCCGGCCGAGTCGCGCCTCGTGGGCGACCGACACCTACTCGCCGCGCCCGGCGACGCTGCCCGATCCCCGCGACGCGGAGGTCGCCGCGGCGTGCGGCGGCGGCATCGACGCGGCGCTCGACGCGGTGGCCGAGCAGGTCGTCCGGTCGTTCGCCGCCACGAACGAGCTCCCCGAGGCGCAGCAGCTCGAGTTCCTCCAGCGGCGCGCCGGCAACCCGCACGTCTGGGCGCGCACGTTCGGCGCGAAGGTCGACGGCGGCGTGATCGATCGGCAGAAGCTCGCGAGCGACGTGCGCGCGGCGTTCGGGGATGCGGCCCTTCGCACGCGGTGCGGGGTCGCGAGCCTGCGCACGGGGGCGGGCGCGCAGACGTCCGAGAGCCTCGCGGTCGTCTCGGTCGAGGTCGTGGCCGATCTCGCGGCCATGCCGACGCGTGGGCGCACCGGCGGCTGGATCGACCTCGACGCGACGCTCACCGACGGCGTGACCGACGGGCGCGTGGTGCTGCTCCCCCCGCGCGGCGCGCCGCGCGCGGTGCTCTCGTCCACGTCCCAAGGAGCGCCGCGCCACGTCAAGGCGCGCTTCGCGCTCGCGATGCCGGGGCGCCACGTCGTGCAGGTGCTCGCCGACGACGGGCACGGCCCGCGGCCGGTGCTCGAGGCGGAGATCTGGGCGGACGTCGAGCCGTCTTCGAGCGCGCCGAGCGGCGAGGTCCCGGGCGAGTCGGCTGGCGACGCCGTCGCGAAGATCGACGACGCGCTCTTCGCCCGCTTGAACGGTCTGCGCGCCGCGGAGGGGATCGCGAAGCTCGCGCGGGATCCGATGCTCGATGGGGTCGCGCAGGCGCACGCCGAGTCGATGATGCGCCACGGGCTGCTCGCCCACGACGTCGGCGAAGGGGATCCGCGCGCGCGGATCGTCGCGGCGGGGGGCGGCGCCTTCAAGATCCTCGGCGAGAACGTGGCGCGCGCGCACGACGAGCGCGCCGCGCACCGCGCGCTCTACGCGAGCCCTTCGCACCGCGGCAACATGCTCGACGCGCGGTTCACCAAGGTCGGCATCGGCTACGTGCTCGACGCCGAGCGCGGCGAGGTGTGGGTCGCGCAAGAGTACGGCGGTTGAGCCACCGTCGTGCTCGGGGCGCCTCGTCCGCGCCGGGCGCGCTCGGCGGGTCTCGCGCCTCGACCGTGCGGTTCGGGCCGCGCGTTGTGGCGGCTTTCGCATGCTACGTTGACGTCGGATGATCCGGTTCAACCTCGCGATCGCGGTGGCGCCGGCGCTGCTTCTCTTGTGGCTGTTCCAGCGCTGGGACGCGAAGCGACCCGAGCCGCCCGGGCAGGTCCGCAACGTCGTCGTGTTGGGGGCGCTCACCTGCATCCCGGCCGGGATCATCGAGGTCGTCGAGACGAGCCTCCTCGGCAAGGAGGTCGCCGACTTCCAGGGGGCGTTCACCAACGCGTTCCTCATCGCCGCCGTCACCGAGGAGACGGTCAAGCTGCTCGTCGTCCTGCTCTACCTCTGGCGAAAGCCCCACTTCGACGAGGTGATGGACGGCATTCTCTACACCGCCGCCGCGAGCCTCGGCTTCGCGCTGCTCGAGAACGTCCTCTACTCCGTCGCGAACCCGGTCACCGGCTTGGTGCGCGCGTTCACCGCCGTGCCGCTGCACGCCGTGGCCTCCGGGATCATGGGCTACGCCGTCGGGCGCGCGAAGTTCGCCCGTGCGGGCACGGCGCTCTGGCTCGCGCTCGGCTGGCTCAGCGCGGTCGTGATCCACGGCAGCTACGACTGGGCGCTGATGAGCGGCGGCACCTTCGGCTTCGACGCGCCCGAGGAGTGGCTCGGGCTGGTCGAGGTGCTGCCGCTCGTGCTGGTGTTCGGCGGCGTGCTGCGCCTGCTCGTGCGCCACGCGCAGAAGCTCGACGACGTCATGCTCGGCGATCAGCCGCGCCCGCTGCCGGCGCCCCTCTACGCGCCCCCGTGGCCTGTGCAGCCCGCCTACGCGAACCCCTACCCGCCGGCGGCCTACGGGCAGCCGCCACCTGGTTACACGCCGCCGGGCTATCCGCCGCCCGCTTACGCGCCGCCCGGCTATCCGCAAGCCGGCTACGCGCCGCCCGGCTATCCGCAACCTGGCTACGCGCCGCCCGGCTACCCGCCGCCGGGCTATCCGCAAGCCGGCTACGCGCCGCCGGGCTATCCGCAAGCCGGTTACGCGCCGCCGGGCTATCCGCAAGCCGGCTACGCGCCGCCGGGCAACGCGCCCGCGTATCCGCAAGCGCAGGCCCCCTACGCGCCGCCGCAGCCGCCGCCCGCGCCGGGCGCCGCGGCGCCGCTGGCCTCGCCGCATGGGACGCCGTATCCACCGGGCGATCCGCGCTCGAGGTTCGGTTCGTGAGATGACCGCCAAACGCACCCACATCGACGAAGACGACGCGCTCCCCGCGCTGCCGCCGCTCGACGACGACGGCGAGACGCTCGGCGACGACATCCCCGACGAGCTCGTGCACGAGGATCACCTCGACCTCGACGACGCGACCTTCGAGGACGAGCAGCGCGACTCGCTCGCGTCGGATCTCGTCTTGGACGACGACGGCGGCGGGCTCGACGACGCCGAGGCGAGCGTGCAGATCGACGAGGCCGCGGGGCTCGTGGTGGGCGACGAGCGCGGGCTGCTCGAGGGGAGCGACGAAGGTGACGGCCGGGACGCCACCGCTGACGAGGTCGCGATCTTCGACGACGACGGCTCGGTCGATGACGGCGGCGCCGAGGGGACCGGCGAGGATCCCGCGCTCGGCATCGATCGCGACCGCGCGGCGAGCGACGCCTCCGAGCTGCGCGACGAGGACGAGGACGACGACGCGCCGCTCGACGCCGCGCTCTTCACGAGCGAGCCCGGGCCGACGTGGCCCGCGACGGCCGACGTCACGTGGAGCGTCGCGGCGGTGCCCGAAGCCGAGCCGCGCGCGTTCTCCGAGGCGGAGCTCCACGCGGGGGCGATCGTGGTCGATCGCGCGCGCGGCGAGCTGCTCGTCTCGATCGACGAGGGGCGCACGTTCCGTCCGGTCGACGGGTGCGTCGCGGTGACCGCCGTCGTCGCGCTGCGCGGCGCCTCGCACGATCGCGTCGCCGTCGCCGCGCTCTTCGACGCCGCGCGCGAGCTGTCTGCGATCGCCGTCGTGCGCGCGACCAAGGACGCGGTTTCGGCCGAGATCGTCGCGGAGATCGCGCCGGCCGCGCGGCTCGCCGCGGACGACGACGAGCACGCGCGCGTCGACGCGCTGAGCGTCGAGTCGACCTCCCCCGAGATCGTGGTCGTCGCCTACGGGCCGTTCGGGCGCGTGCGGCTCCGCGGGCGCTGATCGGCGCGCGCGTCAGAACCGCGCCGTCACCATCAGGAAGTGGTCTCGCGCGAGCTTGAAGCCGTCGCCCGGGTCGTTCTGCTGCGGGAGCCAGAGCGCGTACTCGACGAAGACGCCGCGCAGGCTCCCGTGCGCCGTGAGCTGGAAGCCCGCGTGCAGCTCGAGGACGCCGTCGCCGTAGCCTCGGCGCTTGGCGTAGGTGACCCCGGGCGGCAGCGGATCGGTCGGCGCGTCGGTGAAGAACCAGTGGTTGGTCCAGAGCACGCCGACGTAC
>JAJXTK010000488.1 GCA_021783935.1 Myxococcales bacterium
CTTCGGCTTCGGCTTCGGCTTCGGCTTCGGCTTCGGCTTCGGCTTCGGCTTCGGCTTCGGCTTCGGCTTCGGCTTCGGCTTCGGCTTCGGCTTCGGCTTCGGCTTCGGCTTCGGCTTCGGCTTCGGCTTCGGCGTCGGCGTCCGCGATTCGCCACGTCGCCGCGCCGTGGGTTGAAACCCACGGATGCTCGGCGTGGCGCCCGCCTTCGCGGGCTTGCGCGGCCGACGGAAGCCCGCGAAGGCGGGCGACACAGGGCGTAGCCCGGGGTTTCAACCCCGGGGCACATCGCGGGTCGGATCCCGACGAAGACTCACGCTGCAGAAGCCTCGGCCTCGGCATCGGCAACGGCATCGGCTCCGGCATCGGCCTCGGCCTCGGCTCGCGTACCCGCGTGCCCCAGACCTCGCGCACGGCGCTCCGTGCGGGTTCGCGATCGCGGAGCCCCGCAGGGGCTTGCCCGTCGAGGCCGGCACCTCGGCGCCGGCTCGAGAACGGCGCCGCAGCAGGGGGACGAAGCGGGCCGCGAAGAGGTCGGGGAGCTGAAGAAGCCGTCCGACCGCTGAGCCGAGCCGGCGCGCCAGGGCATTCCAGGCCGAGCCGGGAACTTCTTGGACGCCTCGCGGTGTCTACTGGGGGATGGGTTCGGCGACGTTCATCGAGCGGCTCCTCGCAGAGCTCCCGCGGCTCTACCGTGCGGCGCGGCGACAGACGCGCTCGCCGTCGGACGCCGAGGATCTCGTGCAGGCGACGGTCGTGCGGGCGCTCGAGCGGCGCGAGGACGTGCGCGACCTCGACAAGCTGCGCCCTTGGCTGCTGCGTGTGCAGCACACCGTCCTGTTGAACTCGGTGCGCAACGCGCGGAGTCGGCTCGAGGTCATCGAGGGCGGTCGCGACGCGGCGGCGCCGGAGCCGGCGGGGAACCTGGAGCTCGAGATCGTCGAGCGATCGTTGGACGATCGGCTCGAGCACGCGCTCTCGGCGTTGGCCCCCGAGTGGCGGCAGGCGCTCATCCTGCGCGAGGTCGACGGCCTCTCGTACGACGAGATCGCCGCGCTGCAGGCGTGCCCCCTCGGGACGGTGCGCTCGCGCCTCGCGCGCGCGCGCGCCGCGCTGCTCGACGCGCTCGAGGCCGACGAGGGGCGATCGAGCGCGAGCGCCAACAAGCGTGGTGGTTGAGACGAGGAGAGGTCGCATGGCGGCATGCACGGAGGAGTGGTTCGAGAGCCTCAGCGCCTATCGCGACGGCGAGGTGACCGCGGCCGACGCGGCGCGCATCGAAGCGCACGTCGACGGCTGCGCGGCGTGTCGGCACGCGCTCGAGCGCCTCGCCGCCGCGGGCGACGCGCTCGTCCGCGCGCACGCGCTCGACGTCCCGCCGCGCATCCTCGATCGCGCCCGTTCGGCCATCTCCGCCGCGCGCAGCCGGCGACGGGTGCCGCGGATGGTCCTGTTCGCGGCGGCGGCGGCGGCAGCGGCGGCGGCGCTCTTGGTCTCGCTCCGCCACCGCGGGCTCGAGCCGGCGATGGCCGACGACCTCGTGATGCACCACGTGCGCGGCTTCGCGCGCGACAAGCCCACCGACTTCGAGACGCGCGACCCGGTCGCGGCCGCGGCCTGGCTCGAGGCGAAGCTCGGCTACCGCGTGCGCGTGCCCGTCCCCGAGGGGGCGGTGCTCCTCGGCGCGCGCCTCTGCAGCATCGAAGGGGTGCGCACCGCCGCGCTCCTCTATCGGGGCAGCGCGGCGCCGCTCACGATCTTCGTCCCCCCTTCGGGCTCGGCGCCGGCCGCGCACGCCGCGTCGTTCGCCGGGCACGAGGTGCGGTGCACGCAAGGCGCCCTGCACACGCGCATCTGCGTGGTCAGCGCCGATCAGCCGATGGCGGCGGTCGCCGACGGCACCGACGAGAAGGCGCTCGCCGCGACGCTCGCCGCGCGTTGATTCCACCCCCTCTCCGGGAGTCTCCGGGAACTTCTGAAGGACGGCGACGTGTCCTTGGGGGCGGGGGAACCGGAGGTCTTCGATGCAAGTCCGTACGTCGCT
Source organism: Myxococcales bacterium (assembly GCA_021783935.1). Lineage (GTDB taxonomy): Bacteria > Myxococcota_A > Polyangia > Polyangiales > JADJMO01 > CAIXWQ01. The sequence continues at coordinate 2,043 of JAJXTK010000488.1, forward strand.
GCTCGTCACCGCAATCGCCTGCGCGTCCGCCTTCGCGGGCTACGCCTGCGCGCACCCGTTCGGCGCCGAGGCGCACGCCGCCCCGCTCGCCGCCTCCGCCTCGCCGTCTGCGCCGGCGGCAGGGCCGCGCGCGCCGCGCAAGCTCGTCTTCGCCCTCGCGACGGGGCTCGAAGACGTGCAGACGATGAGCTCGGTGTTCCGGCACGCGAAGGTCGCCGCCGAGCAGAAGAAGCTCGAGGGGGTGGTCGTGCTCGTGTACGGCCGCGGCGTGCAGGCCGTCGACGGCGCGCTGCGCGCCCGGCCGCCGCAGACCGTGGCGCTCATCCGCGAGGCCCTCGCGGCCGGCGTGAAGATCCAGGTCTGCGCCAACGCGCTCGAGCACCTCGGCGTCGCGCGCGACAAGCTCGATCCGGAGGGGCTCGAGGTCATCCCGAACGCCATGGTCGCGATGGTCGACTACGTGGCGGCCGGCGCCGCGGTCGTGAGGTACTGACGTGCGGCCCGTCACGGCGGTCGCCCGCGCGCTCACGACGGTCGCGGCGCTCGCGACACTCGCGCTCTCGGGCGCCGTCGCGGCGTGCGCGCGTCCGCATCCGGCGGCCGACGCCGTCGCCGGCTCCGACGGCGTGCGCCGGGCGACGCTGATGTTCTTCTCCGACGCCCACGCGGATCTGGAGGCGCACCCGGAGCTCTTCTGGGACGACGCGGGGCACACCGAGCTCGCGACCGCGGGCGGCTACGCGCGGCTCGCCCAGGTCGCGCGCGAGATCCGGGCCGACACGGCCGATCGCGCGCTCCTCATCGACGGCGGCGACACGTTCCAGGGCTCGGCCGCCGCGACCTGGTCGCGCGGCGAGGTCGTCGTCGCCCCGCAGCGCGCGCTCGGCGTCGACCTCGGCATCCCGGGTAACTGGGAGGTCGTCTACGGCCCGCCGCGCATGAAGGAGCTCGCCGCCGAGACCGGCTACCCGTGGCTCGCGGCGAACGTCGTCGACGCCGCCACCGGCGCGCCGGTGTTCGCGCCGACCGCGGTGCGCGAGATCGGCGGCGTGAAGTTCGGCTTCGTGGGCTTCACCGACCCCGACGTCCCGGCGCGGCAGGCGCCGGCCTACTCGAAGGGGCTGCGCTTCCTCGGCGCCGAGTCCCTCGTCGAGCCCGCGCGCGCGCTGCGTGCGCAAGCAGACGTCGTCGTGCTCGTCGCGCACCTCGGGCTCGCGCGCACGGTCGGCCTCGTCGAGACCATGCCCGGCGCGTTCGACCTCGTGCTCTCCGGCGACACCCACGAGCGGGTCAAGGCGCCGATCGTGCGCGGCGACACCACGATCGTCGAGCCGGGCGCCTTCGGGTCGTTCCTCGGCCGCGTCGACGTGACGCTCGCTCCTCGCGAGAAGCCGCGCTTTGGCTGGCAGCTCCTCGAGCTGCGGGCCGATCGCTACGGCGAGGCCCCAGACGTCGCGCGCGTGGTCCAAGGCGCGCTCGCACCGTACCGCGCGCGCATGGACGCGAAGGTGTGCGACGCCGCGACGCCGCTCGAACGCTACGGCGTCGTCGAGAACTCGCTCGACGCGCTCTACGTGCGGGCGCTGAAGGAGCGGACGGGCGCCGACGTGGCGCTCTCGAACGGCTTCCGCTTCGGGCACCCCCTGGCGCCCGGCCCCATTACCGACGGGGACTTGATGCGCTTCTTCCCGATCGACGGGCGCATCAAGGTCGGCAAGGTGAGCGGCGCGCAGCTGCGCGCGTTCTGGGAGTCGGAGATCGAGCACGTGTTCGCCCGCGACCCGACGCGGCTGTTTGGCGGATGGCTCACGCGCGTAGCCGGCATGGCGGTCCGCTTTCGCGCCGACGCACCACCAGGCCAGCACGTGACGTCGATCGAGATCGCCGGCAAGCCGCTCGATCCGAGCGCCACGTACACCGTCGCATCCTGCGAGCGTGAGGGGGACGCCGAGGACACGGTGTGCCGGATGAAGGGGGTGCGCGAGCCACGCACGCTCGAGCTCTCGGCGCGCGAGGTGTTCCGCGATTGGCTCCATGAGCGGGGCGAGGCTTCGGCGCCGACGACGTCGAGCGTCGTGGCCGAAGATCTACCGGCGCACGTGTACTCGCAGTGGGCGCGCCGGTAGGCGACGAGGGCCGACGCTCAGCCACGGTGGCCGCCGTCGGCGAGATCCGCGAAGCACGAGGTGGAGATCCCCCGGCTTCGCCGACACCCTTCGGCGCGTGCAGCGCGGGTCGCCGGCGCCCGCTCTTGCATCGGCTCCGACGCCCCCTCACGCGATCGGATCGAACCCCCTCTTCGGTGACATCGAGCCCGGATCGAAGTCCGGGAAGATCGCCGCCACGCGCTCGAGGTTCTCCTCGACCCACGTGCGGCCTCGCGTCGGTCCCGTCGCGAGCCCGAGCCAGTAGGTCGCGCCTCGCGCTCGCAGCAGCAGCTCGAGCCAGCGCTCGTACGACAGCCCGGTGGGAACGAGGTCCTCGCCGCAGTAGTGGTAGTGCACGGTGGCGGGGCGATCGCCGGGAACGGGATAGAGCACCGCGTACGCCTCCGGCACGAAGCGATCGATGGGCCGAATCCGCGTGAAGGGGTGATTCGGATCCTCTGCGAGGAGCCAATCGAACCAGAGCTCGTCCTCGTGCGCGCCGTGATCCCAGACGTCCGTGACCGTCGGGATGTGGATGCAGCCGCCATTGCCGCCGCCGCCCGCGACCTCGTACTCGACGTCCACGAGCGACACCTCGGAGTAGAAGTCGGTCATGCCCTCCGGCCACGCAGCCCCTGCGACGGCGCGCGCGGCCGCGATGACCGACGGCGCAGTCGGAGGGCCGATCGTCCCGTGGCGCAGCGTGATCGCGCGGTGGGTGGAGAGCTCCTGCACGAGCGCTTCGAACCGAGGTCGCCACTTCATCGCCCCAGCCTACGCCGACCAAGCCGGAGCCGAGGCCGGTGCCGGTGCCGGTGCGGGTCGGGATCCCGCCCTGAGCGCGATCGTCGCTGTTACAGCCCCCATCCCCGCCCTTCCCCCGCGGTGCGGGGGAAGGGAGATCGCGTGGCGCGAACGCGCGCAGGCAACCGT
>JAJXTK010000489.1 GCA_021783935.1 Myxococcales bacterium
CGTCGCCGAGCGCGAGGCGCCGCCGCCCGTCGCTTCGGGGGAGCTGAAGGACGCGCGCAAGTGCTACGCGTGCAAGGCGCCGTTCACCACGCCGCACACGTTCTACGATCAGCTGTGTCCCGCGTGCGCGGCGCTCAACTGGCAGAAGCGCAACCAGACCGCCGACCTCGGGGGGCGCGTGGCGCTGGTCACCGGGGCGCGCGTGAAGATCGGCTACCAGGCGGCGATCAAGCTGCTCCGCGCGGGCGCCCACGTCGTGGTCACCACGCGCTTCGCGGTCGACGCGGCCGATCGCTACGCGCGCGAGGCCGACTTCGACGCGTGGAAGGATCGCCTCGAGATCCACGGGCTCGACCTGCGCCACACGCCGAGCGTCGAGGCGTTCTGCGGGCACCTCGAGGCGACGCTGCCGCGCCTCGACTTCATCGTGAACAACGCCTGTCAGACGGTGCGCCGGCCGCCGGGCTTCTACCAGCACATGATGGCTCGCGAGCGCGCGGGGCTGCTCGCGCTGCCGCCGGCCGCCAAGCCGCTGTTGCGCTCGTACGAGGAGCTGCGCGCGCACCGGCCCGCGCTGGTCTCGTCGCACCACGAGCCCGCGCCGGCGGGGCTGCTCGAGCCCGCGGCGCTCTCGCAGGTCGCGCTGCTCGACGAGGACATGGGCGACGAGCCGCGCCTGTTCCCCGAGGGGGCGCTCGACGCCGACCGGCAGCAGGTCGATCTGCGCGGCCGCAATTCGTGGCGCCTCGCGCTCGACGAGGTCTCGTCCGTCGAGCTGCTCGAGGTGCAGCTCGTGAACGCCGTCGCGCCGTACGTGCTCAACGCGCGTCTCAAGGCGCTCATGACGAGGAGCCCCGAGCGCGACAAGCACATCGTGAACGTGTCGGCGATGGAGGGGCAGTTCTATCGGAACTTCAAGACCGACAAGCACCCGCACACGAACATGGCGAAGGCGGCGCTCAACATGATGACGCGCACCGCGGCCGCCGACTACGTGAAGGTCGGCATCCACATGAACGCGGTCGACACCGGGTGGATCACCGACGAGGACCCGCTCGAGATCGCCGCGCGCAAGGTCGAGGAGCACGGCTTCCACCCGCCGCTCGACGTCGTCGACGGCGCCGCGCGCATCGTCGCGCCGATCTTCGACGGCTTTCTGAGCGGCGCGCACGTGTTCGGCCAGTTCCTCAAGGACTACGCGCCGGCGCCGTGGTGATCACCGCGGGGGCGACGAGTCGCCCGTGTGCTCGCCGAGCTCGTCGATCGGGCCGCGCGGCCAGAAGGTGCGGCTGCGCGCGTACGCGACGCCGTAGACCACCGCGGAGAGCGCGTTGGCGGTCGCGATGGCGCTCCAGAGGGGCTCGCGCTGGCTCGGGAACAGCCGCACGGCGAGGATCGAGAGAGGGATCTGGACGAGGCCGACGACGAACAGGTCGAGCCGCAATGTGGTGCGCGTCTCGCCCGCGCCGCTGAAGGCGTTGCCGAGCACGATCGCCGCGCCGTAGGTCACGTAGCTCGGACCGACGCTCGCGAGGTACTCGCGGCCGATTTGGAGCACCCGCTGCTCGTCGCAGAAGAAGCCGAGCACGGGCGTCGCCCAGAGCGACATCGCGAAGGCCAAGAGCGCCATCGCGCCGACGTCGTAGGCCGCGGCCCACCAGCCGGCCCACCCTGCGCGCCGCGGCAGGCGCGCGCCGCGGCAGGTCCCGGTGAACGTCTGCGCGGCCGAGCCCCACCCCATCGAGACGAACAGCGCCATCGTCTCGAAGCGAAAGACCAGGCCGTAGGCCGTCGTCGCCGTCTGGTCGGCGTCGGTCGTGAACGCGTGCGCGACGAGCGCCGTGGTGGCGACGAAGCCGAGCATGCGGATCACGAACTGCGTCGAGGAGGGCCACCCGATGCGCCAGATCGCCGCGAGCTCCCTGCGATCGGGGCTGCGCCAGGCGGGGCGGGGCCTGAGCACGCGGTTGCCGCGCCGCGAGGCGAGGTAGACGAACGCGGGCACCAGCGCGATCGAGCGCGCGACGATCGTCGCCCACGCGGCGCCCTCGAGCTCCATGCGCGGGGCGTGCACGAGCCTCGCGAGCGGCAGCGACCAAGCGACGAGCGCGGGGCGCTCCCCTTGCCCGTAGACGAGCAGGATCGCGAGCAGGAGGTTGAGCGCGTTGCCGAACACCAGGATCGCGACGGGCGTCTTGGCCGACCCGAGCGCGCGCATGATCGACGTCAGCTGCAAGAGGAAGAAGATCGAGAAGCTGCCGCCGACGATCACGCGCAAATACGAGATCGCCATCGTGGCGACCGCGCCCTTCGCGCCGACGAGCCCCGTGACGATGGGGCGCGCGAAGAGCACGCCTGCGGCGCCGAACGCGATCGAGAGCGCCAGCGTGAGCAGCATCGACTGCCAGCCGGCCTTGCGCAGCCCGTCGAGATCGCGCGCGCCGTTGCGCCGCGAGACGATGGCCGCCGTCGCGGTCGACAGCCCGTAGCTCACGATCGTGCCGATGGCGGCGAGCTGATCGCAGATGCCCATGGCGCCGATCGCGGGCCCGGAGACCCCCTGCGGCAGCCGCGCGATGAGGTAGGCGTCGACCAGATTGAACGTGACCTGGGCCGCCATGCCGACGGCGAGCGGCGTGCCGAACTTCAAGACCTCCCACTGGAGGCGCCCTTCGAGCAGCTGGCGCGTGTGCGGCTCGAAGACGTCGATCGTCGTGGCGCGCGCCTCGGCCATGGGGGGAGCGGCCATAGCGTGGGCGTCGAGGTGGGTCGATCCGCGCTCGCGAGGGCTGGGGTTGTCGCGATCTCGCGCGGGGCCTGCGGGTACAATGCCGCGGATGCCGACGCCCTACGAGTCCGAGGAGTTCTTCCAGCAGATCCTCACGAAGGCCGTCGCCGCGAGCGCGAGCGACATCCACCTCAAGGTCGGTCAGCCGCCGGGCGCACGCATCCGCGGCGACATGGTCTACTTCAAGACCGATCGCCTCAGGTCGGAGGACACCGACGCGATCGCGCGTCACGTGATCAAGGACGCGGCGCTCAAGAGCGATCTCGTCGCGCTCCGCGAGCACGACACGTCGTACTCGATCCGGGGCGTCGGCCGCTTCCGCGTGAACGTCTATCGGCAGCGCGGCACGCTCGCGATCGTCATGCGCGCGATCCCGAGCACCATACCGACCTTCGAGCAGCTCGGCGCCCCCGCGGCGGTCAAGCAGTTCTGCGACAAGGACCGGGGCCTCGTGTTGGTGGTCGGCGCCGCCGGCAACGGCAAGTCGTCGACGCTCGCCGCGGTCATCGGCGAGATGAACCGCAACCGCGCGCTGCACATCGTCACGGTCGAGGATCCGATCGAGTTCCTCCACGAGGATCAGCTCTCGAGCGTCTCGCAGCGCGAGGTCGGCCTCGACACCGCCGGCTTCGCCACGGCGCTGCGCGCGGCGCTGCGGCAGGACCCGGACGTCATCCTGGTCGGCGAGATCCGCGACGAAGAGACGATGGACATCGCGCTCAAGGCCGCCGAGACGGGGCACCTGGTGCTCTCGACGCTGCACACGCCCGACGTCACGCGCACGGTCGGTCGCATGCTCGCGCTGTCGCCGAACTCGGCGGTGCAGGAGCTCCGCGAGCGCATCGGCGACAATCTCCAGGGGATCGTCGCGCAACGACTGCTCCCCAAGAAGGACCAGAGCGGCCTCGCGCTCGCGGCGGAGATCCTCGTGTGCACCGGCACGGTCCGCGAGGCCATCAAGCGCCCGGAGCAGAACCCATCGCTCAAGGAGTGCATGGAGAAGGGGGTCCATCCCTACGGGATGCAGACCTTCGAGATGCACCTCAAGCAGCTGGTGGCCGCGGGCGTGCTCGACAAGGAGACCGGGCGCCAGGCCATGTCGTTCTGAGGCGGCGCCCCGTGCGACGGCGGCGCGGCTTCGTGCGCGCCCTGTCCCGAAATGCTAACCGATCGGAAGTCGAAGTCGCCGACGCCCGGGGGGATGTTGCTTACGGTCAGGAGGTCCCAGTGCTTGTTCGTCGGGTCGCGGTCTTCTTTGGGGCGGGGCTCGGGTGTGTCGGCTTGGTCGCAGCGCTCCCCGGGACGAGCGGCTGCTCTTTCAACAATCCCGCCACGACCGACGATGCGGGGTACATGCCGCCCGCCGACACGGGCACCGACGTCGCCGACGCGGCGCCGCCCGGGCCGACGGTCCTCGATCCGAGCACCAGGCAGGACATCCCGGCCGATCTCTCCTGCATCGGCACGCGCGACGGCGGCGCGCCCGACGCGCAGCTCGACGAGGCCGCGTACGACGGCGGCGCCCCCGCGCTCGGGCAGCTCGTGCCGACGACGCTCTTCCTCGACTCGTTCAGCGAGGGAACGCGCACGCTGCCGGGCGCGCAGCTCGAGCTCTATTACGCGAACACCTTCCAAAAAGGCGACGCCGACGTCACCGGCATCACCACCGACGACGCGGGGCTCGCCACCGCGCCCATGCCCTCGGGCTGGCAGATCGGCTACCGGGTCCTCGCCAAGGCCGACCCGACGCCGTCGAACGCGTACATCCCGTTCTACGAGCTCGATCAGCAAGTGCCGCCGGACCCGACGCAGAAGTTCCAGTTCTTCGGCATGACCAAGGCGGTCTTCTCGACGCTCGCCCTCGCCATCGGCGCCCCCGCCGACTACGTCATCCCGCCGAACGTCGGCGTGGTGTCCATGCGCGTCACCGACTGCCAGCGGCGCTACATGCGCAACGTCACCCTGCAGCTCCTCGACGTGACGAGCGGCACCGCGGCGATCGTGCCGATCAGCAGCGACTGCCTCAACGGCACGTGCCTGCTCTACCTGAGCGATCTCGAGGTGCCGTCGTCGGCGACCATGACGTCCCGCTCGGGCCTCGTCGCGATGACGAACCTCTCGATCTCGAAGAAGTACCGGATCCTCGCGCACGGCTACTACAACCAGGACTCCAACGCGCTGGTCGGCCACCGCGATCTCGAGGTCGTCGGCGGCGCGCTCATCACCGAGTTCGTGCAGCCGTAGCCCTGCCGCGACGAGGCGGCGCGACCCTCACGGGGCAGGCGTCGGGCCGCCGTCGGCGAACTCGAGGCCGGCGATCACGCCGTCG
>JAJXTK010000490.1 GCA_021783935.1 Myxococcales bacterium
CGATCTGGGCCGGCGCCGCCTTCCTCGCAGGCGCCACGGCGATCGGTCAGCGGAAGGACCTTCACGCGATCTATTGGATGGCCGTCGGCGTCGCTTTGGTTCGCGCGACGACGCAGCTGTCCCGCGCCGATCGCGGAACGGGGTGACACCGTGCGCAACGGATCCGCGTGTCTCGGGATCCTGCTCGCGGCGCTCGTCGGCTGCCGCTCGCGATCTCCTGCGCGCGAGGCGCCTGCGGACGCGGACGTCCGCGGGCTCGGCAGCGCCGCGACGCTCGGGGGGGCCGTCGCGCGCGTCGGCTCCGCGACGATCGGCGCCTCGCTGGTCGAACAGGTCGCGCGCGCGCAAGGCCTGAGCGCCGAGCGCGCGACCCAGACGCTCCTCGAGGAGGCGATCCTCGCGGAGGCGGCCGTCCACCAAGGGGCGCTGCGCGATCCGAACGTCCTGCGCCTGCTCGACCTGGCGAACGCGCGCGCGGCCGTGGCCAGGGCACGCGAGGCCGCGCTCGCGGAGGGGCCGTTCACCGACGACGACATCCAGCGCGCGATGGGCGACGACGAGTGGATCGATCTCGACGCCCCGCAGACGCGCACCGTCGTTCACGCGCTGATCCCCAAAGACGTGAAGGACGGCGCGACGCTCGCGGAGGCGCTGCGCGCGCGCCTCGCCGACGCGAAGGACGACGCCGATTTTCTCGCGACCGCCAAGGCGTTCGGCGCCGAGCGGGGCGTCGCCGTGGTGGCCGAGACGCTCGATCAGCCCTTCACCGCGGACGGTCGCATCGCGCTGCGCGGCGCGGGGGGCGCGGCGCTCGACAAGACCTTCTCCAAGGCCGCCTTCGCGCTCGATCACGTGGGCGCCGAGAGCCCGGTCGTCGCGACCCCCTTCGGCTGGCACGTGATTCGGCTGACCAAGATCATCCCAGAGCGACGCACGAGCCGCGCGCACAAGCTCGAGGCGCTCGCGCCGGTGCTGCTGCGAAACCGCGCCTTCGCGCCGTTCCAGGCGAGGCTCGCCAAGCTGCGGGCCGAGGCCCACGCGGCGACGACGGCCTCGAGCAGCGATCTCGTGACCCCGCGCTTCTCGCCGGCGGAGCCACCGCGGTGAGCGGCGTGAAGGAGACCTCGTACGCCGGGCCGTTCGTGCGCGAGGAGCACGAGACCGGCTTCACGGCGATCCTGCAGCGCCTGCTGCGCGCGACGCCAGGCGCGATCGGCGCCGCGCTCGTCGACGGCGAGGGGGAGGCGGTCGACTACGCCGGCGATCGCATCGAGGCCTTCGAGCTCAAGGTCGCGGCGGCCCACTGGCGCATCGTGCTCGGCGAGATCGACGCGGGCCCGCTCGCACGGCGCGGCGGCGCGACCCGACGCCTCCAGGTCGAGACCACCCGCCGCGTGTTCGTCATCGACGCGCTGCCCGAGGGCTACGCGCTCTTGAGCGTGCTGCGGCAGCGCGACGGCAACGTGGGGCAGGCCGACCGCGCGCTCGACGTCGCGCTCCGCGATCTCTACGCCGAGGCGGGCTGGCCGTGCCCGCCCGATCTCTTCCACTGGTACGAGATCGAGGTGCGGCTCGGCGAGGCCGACCGGCCCGTCTCGGTGCGCGGGTCGAGCCGCTGGCAGGCCGTGCGCGTGATCGGCCGCGTGGCCAACGGCCTGCGCGGCGACGAGGTCGGCTACCGGGTGGGCATCGAAGGCGCGCAGTGCGAGCTCACGCTGGTGCGAGGGCGCGACGAGCGCTGGTACTCGGATCTCGCGCCCGCCTCGCTCGAGAGCACCGAGGCGACGTGACGTGCGCAGGACCGCGACCGTTCAGGCGCCGGGCGCGCCGACGCTCCGGAGCGCGAGGCGCACCAGCTCGCGCAGCTCGGCCTCCGCGAGCCGGTCGCGCACCGACTCGACCGCGCGCTCGACCTCGGCGGGACGAAACCCCATCGTCGCGAGCGCGCCGCGCAGCAGCTCCGCCTTCGCCGACGTGCCCGCAGCGCCCCCGACGGCCGGCGTGGGCCCGGCGCCCGCGAGCGACAGCGCGCCGAGCTTGTCCTTCAATTCCAGGAGGATTCGCTCGGCGGTCTTGCGCCCGACGCCGGTCACGCCGGTGAGGGCCTTGAGCTCCTGGCGCGCGACGGCGCTCGCGAGATCCTGCACCGACAGGGCGCCGAGGATCGCGAGCGCGGTCTTCGGCCCGACGCTCGAGACGCCGATGAGGGTGCGAAAGACGTGTCGCTCCTCGAGGCTCGGGAAGCCGAAGAGCAGCAACGCGTCCTCGCGCACGACGGTGTGCACGTGGACGGTGACGCGCCCGAGATCGTCCGCGCGCAGCCGCCCGACCGCGCCGAGCGAGAGCATGACCTCGTAGCCCACCCCCCCGACGTCGATCGTGGCGACGCCGTCGTCCCCTTGCCCCGCGATGGTGCCGACGAGCCTGCCGATCATCGGGTGCACTCTACACCGGCGCGCGCGCCGGCGCGGCTCACGAGCCCGATCGGAGCGCTCCCGGCGCCCGCTGTTGCAGGTACCCCTCGACGTGATCCGCCGGGCGCGGGACCGACAGCCAGAGCGCGCGCGCGTAGAGCGAAAGCTTGCGCGCCTCGTCGAGGTCGCCGGGGCGTCGGCGCGTCGCCGCGTGGAGCAGGATCGCAGCGGTGACCGACACGTTGAGCGACTCGACGAACCCGACCATGGGCACGCGCACGGCGTGCTCGCAGGCGGCGCGCAGCTCCGGGTCGATCCCCTCGCGCTCGTTGCCCATCACGAGCCCGAGCTTCGGGATCGACGCGAGGTCCTCGGGCTCGAGGTCCCCGTCGGGGTGCGTCGCGACGAGCGCGTAGCCGCGCGCCTTCAGCGCCGCGATGCACGGCGCGCCGCCCTCCCACCGCACGACGTCGATCCACTTCTGCGTGCCGCGCGAGACGGAGGCCGCGACCGCGAGGGGCTCCTTGCGCTCGATCGCGTGCATCGTCTGGACGCCGAAGGCGTCGCAGCTGCGGACGAGCGCGGCGCCGTTGTGCGGATCGTGGAGCGCGTCGACCACGAGCGTGACCGACTGGAGCCGGCGCGCGAGCACCTCGCGGATGCGCGCGCGGCGCGCCTCCGTCGCGAAGATCTCGAGCGCGGCGATGACGGTCTCGGTGCCGAAGCGCTGGAGCTCGCGCTCGGCCTGCTGGATCTCGCCGCCGACCAGGATCCCATCGCCGCGCCTGCGCATCGCAAGCCCAATAGCAACCTCGAGCGGCGGCGGGGAGGCTCGGGCGTCGCGCGCCTGGCCGACGGGAATCGAATGGTTAGCTTCCGCGTAGAATTGCGGCCGCGTTGGTTTCAGGAGATCGTCCATCCATGAGCTACGGGTATTCGAATCGATTCGCCGGCTTCGGCCAGCCCGTCGCCCGCGACGAGGCGCGCTCGCGCGTCGCCTTCCTGCGCAAGGTGTACGGGCTCTTCTTCGGCGGCGTCATGGTCGCGACCGTCGGGGCGCTCGTCGCGCTGAACCTCGGCGCGGAGAGCTCGCGGCTCGTGGTCGGCGGGGGGGTCGCGCGCGTGCCGCCGCTGGTGGCGTGGGTCGCGCAGCACTTCATCATCTCGCTGATCGTGTACTTCGGCGCCGGCTTCGCGGTGAACGCCGTGCGCCGCACGCCGGGGGTGAACATCGCGGCGCTGTTCGGGTTCACGTTCATCTCGGGCGTCTACATCGCGCCGCTGCTGTTCCTCGCCGGCGTGCTGGCGAGCGGCGGCCAGACGCTCAGCGGCAACCCGGTGCGCGACGCGTTCCTGCTCTCCAGCGCCGCGTTCGGCGGGCTCACCGGCTACGCCGTCATCACCAAGCGCGACTTCTCGTTCCTGCGCGGCTTCCTGTCGATGGGCTTCTTCGTGCTGCTCGGCGCGATGCTCATCGGCATGTTCATCGGCAGCTCGGTCTTCCACCTCGCCATCGCGAGCGTCGGCGTGCTGCTCTTCGGCGCGTACGTGCTCTACGACACCTCGCGGCTCCTGCGCACCGAGGACCGCAGCGACGCGGTCGGCGCGGCGCTGTCGCTGTACCTGAACTTCCTCAACCTGTTCATGTTCATTCTCCAAATCTTGATGTCTTCGCGCAGCCGCGACTGAAGAGCCGGCCGCGCGCCGCCCGGTCGAGCGCAACGACTGCTATGCTCGACCGGGTGCGCGGTGCCGCAGTTGCGCTCGTCGTCCTCGCGCTGATCGCGCCGTCGCTCGAGGCGGCGGCGGCCGAGTCGGAGGCCACGGCGCCCCTCGTCGATCCGGCGACGAGCCGTCGGGGCGTCGGCGTGATCGCGATCGGCGACGGGGCCGCCGACGCGACCTGGCCGGTGGCGCTCGCGATCTACGGCGAGGCGTCGCTGCGGCCGCGCATCGAGGATCGCGACGCACGCGCGCTCGCCGGCGGCCAGCTCCCCAAGGACGCGCCCAAGGCCACCGCGGAGCTCGCGGAGCTGCGCGCGCAGGTCCGCGGCGACGACACCGCCTCGCGCCTGCTGCTCAAGGAGATCGCGCGTCGGACCGCAGCGGTGGCCTTGGTGCTCGTCTGGCCCAAGACCGACGCGAAGCCGACCGAGGCGCGCATCTACGACGCCGCCGGCGACGTCGTCGAGCCGACCCTGCATCGCGAGGGGACCGCCGGATGGGACGCCCTGGTCGGTACGCTGCGCGGGAGGTACGCGAAGGTCGAACCGGCCACGACGCCGACGACGACGAGCACCGCGACGACGCCCGGCAAGGACGGCAGCAGCGGCAAGGGGAGCAGCGTCCTCAAGTCGCCTTGGTTCTGGGGCGCGGTCGCGCTCGCCGTGGCCGGCGCGGTCGTCTGGGCGGCGACGTCGAGCCGCGGCAGCGCGCAGGCGACGGGCCTTCGCGTGGAGTGGGGCAAGTGAGGGGCCTGTTGGCCGTGGTCGCGCTCGCCGCCCTGACCGGCGCCGCGCCGCCGAGCGCGCTCGAGGCGCCGGACGCTCCGTCGCTCACCGCGCCGCCCGAGCCTGCGTGGCAGGAGCTCGAGAGGCCGCCCACGACGATCGGTCGCGACGTCGTCGAGGCGCCCGCCGCGGACGCGCGGCTCCCCGAGCTGCCCGCCGACTTCCACCT
>JAJXTK010000015.1 GCA_021783935.1 Myxococcales bacterium
GCATCACCGGGTGGTCCCCTGGTCCCCGGTGATCGCGATGATTTTGGTCCCCGTCGCGGCCGGCGGTGACACGCCCAGTGCGCGCCAGAAGCCGAAGCGGTGCGCGAGGTGCACGACGAACGGCAGCAGCAGATAGAAGTGCCACTCGGTGCCGAGCGACCAGAACGACGCCGCGAGCTTTCCGTACCCGGGAAGGAGCTGGAAGGTGAACGTCAGGTGCGCGAGCAGGTCGCCGCTTGGGAAGGGGTGCCCGCGCGCCGCGACGAAGCCCGCGCTCACGATCGCCGCGACGTAGAACGCCGGTGCGATGCGCCAAAACCTGTTCACGAGCAGGCGCTTGTACGCCGGCCACTCGAACGCCTGCTGCCGGCTGCCGTACATGAGGTACATGCAGAAGCCGCTGATCACGAAGAAGAGGTCTACCCCGGTGCCGAAGAGGGACAGCGCGCGGTTCAGGTCGACCCGCGCGACGACGAGCGTCGGGCGCCCTAGGCTGAACGACCAGATATGCGCGTACAGGACGCCGAGCACGGCGACCGCGCGCAACCCATCGAGGGGCGCGATGCGCGCCGGGCGCGGGGCCACGAGCGGGGCGTTGCGCAGGGTACCCGCGGCCGCGAGCGCTGAGGTCGTCATCGCGGGGGACGGGCTCCAGGGATCGCGTGGCGCCGGCCGCTCATTGGCGTTCGTCTACCCGACTTTGACGGATTTCGGCGCTTCTGAGGCACCCGCCTGAACGATTTCGGACACTTCACGCGATGAAGCCTTTCTTGGAGCTCCAGAGGTTCGGCTCTCCCGTCACGTCCGCGCTGATGAGGGGGCGTGGTTGTGCTCATCCAACCCTTCTTGGCGCGGCTCCCGCGTCACACGGCAGGACGCCCCGTTCGATGGCCGTCAATCGCCTCGCACCGCGAATTCCAGGTAGTCGCCCGTTCGCGTGCCATGGACGAGCTTTCGAACGACCCTCGCAGTGCTAGGCAGCGCCTGGATGCGTCTGCCGGCGCTCCAAAGGGCATCTTGAACCTTCGCGAAAGCGCCGCGCGCAACAGGTGCGGCGTCGGTGTGCAGCGACTCGGGGGAGCCGGGAGTGAACGTGGGGATGGCGGTGGGGCCTGGCGCAGTGCGCCCGCATGGAAACGGCGAGCCCGCGATGCGGTGCTCGCAGCGCCCTGCGAAGCCCGCACGACGCAGCGCGAGCTCCAGCGAGCGAGGCGTCCAGAAAAGGAGGTGCTGGTCGAGGGCGGCATGGTTCCAGCGCGCTCCGTGAACCCGCCTGGCGAGACTGTCGCCGTACGGGCAAGTCGCGAGGAGCACCCCGCCGGGCGCGACTAGGCGCCGGACTGCCGCAAGGAGCGGTGTCGGCTCGTCGGCGTGCTCCAGCACATTGAGAAGCGTGACCACGTCGTAGCGTCGACTTGGAAGGTCCTCGGGCCTGCACCGCCGGAGCGTCGCCCCCTCGAGCTCCTCCGGCAAGTACGGATCGATTCCTTCCGCGCTGAAGCCGACCTGGTTGGCTACTTGGACGAAGCGACCCGAGGCACATCCGACGTCCAGGACGCGGATCTCGGACGGTGACCTCGCACCGCCGAGCAGGCGCCTGCAAAGCACCAGTTTCTCCACCAAACTGGTCCGCTCCGCCAGCGAGATTGGGCTGCGGTCGGAGAAGTGTTCATAGTCATGCGCGTACATCTGCGTGAGCCCTGCCGCGGTCGGCATCCGGTCCTTGAACACCAGCCCGCAGTGGGCGCACCGAACCACATGACACGGCTCGCCAAGCATCGAGAGGGAGAAGAGCGGCCTCGCGCTCGACGCGCGGGCCGAGCACGCGGGGCACTGCTCAAGAGGGTGGACGAGCAGCATCGGATCGAGGTTCCGTCCCCCAGGGAGGGCGTTGTGGCTGGACATGTCTGCTCGGAAGTTCCTTGAGGTCGCTGTGCCGCCAGTTCGCACGGCCCCTGTCGAGGCGTCCACTCCGCTCTGTCCAGAGCAGCAGCGCGGCTCGGTCGGAACCCCCCAAGCCGTGCGCCCGGGCATCCGTTTCTCGTTGCCCGGATCTCGGGCGGCATTCAGCTGTCGAGGGGTACGTCGAATGTGCGGGCGCGCGCCCGCAACCCAGGGACCGCGCCTAGAAGGGCCTTCGGAAGCGTTTTGCGGGGTCGCGCGCGACATCGTATGGTGCGCGCGGCCAGCTTGGTGGCCGTGCGACGACCTCGTCGCGGTGACGGAGCGGCTCCGAGCCGTCGCCGTGCTGTGCCACAGGAGTTGCCTGCGATGCTCGTCGTCACGGGAGGAATGGGTTTCATCGGCAGCAACCTCGTCCATGCGCTCAACGCGCGAGGGCGCAAGGACCTGCTCGTCGTCGACGACCTCACCGACGGAACCAAGTTCCGCAACGTCGTGTCTGCCGACCTCGCGGGATACCTCGACAAGTCGCGCTTCCTCGACCTCGTTCGCGCGGGCGATGGCTCACTCGCGACGATCGAGGCGATTTTCCATCAAGGCGCCTGCTCGTCCACGACCGAGTGGGACGGGCGCATGATGATGGATACAAACTACGCCTACTCGCGAGCGCTGCTCGACTTCGCCACGGCGCGGGGCATCCCGTTCATCTACGCGTCGTCGGCCTCGGTGTACGGCGGTGGGAACGTGTTTCGCGAGGAGCGCCGCTTCGAGGCGCCGCTGAACGTCTACGGCTACTCGAAATTCCTGTTCGACGAGCACGTCCGCGGGCTCGGCAAGACGTCGCACCAGGTCGTCGGCCTGCGATATTTCAACGTGTATGGCCCACGCGAGGCGCACAAGGGCCCGATGGCGAGCGTGGCGTTCCAGCTGCACGGCCAGCTCCGCGACACGGGGCGCATCAAGCTGTTCCGCGGCGTCGATGGCTACGGCGACGGCGAGCAGCGGCGCGACTTCGTTCACGTCGACGACGTGGTCGCCGCGAATCTATGGTTCCTCGATCACCCGAGCAAATCCGGTGTTTTCAACTGTGGCACCGGAAAGAGCCAGAGCTTCAACGACGTGGCGCACGCGGTCCTGCGTCACCACGGGCGCGGCGAGATCGAGTACGTCGCGTTCCCCGAGACCTTGCGCGGCCGCTACCAGAGCTTCACCGAGGCCGATGTCACGCGGCTCCGCGAGGCCGGGTGCGACGTGCCCTTCCGTCGCGTGGAGGAGGGGGTGGCTTCGTATCTGCGTTGGCTCGACTCCGGAGCGCCGTGAGGGCACCGATGCTCGCGCCGCTCCGCGTTCGCCATCTCATTCTTGATCGAGACGGTGTCCTCAACCGCGAGCCGCCCACGGGGTGGATCACGGGCATCGAGCAGCTCGCCTGGGAAGATTCGGTGCTCGACGCGCTGGCCGAGCTGGCGGCGGCCGGTGTCCGGCTGAGTATCGCGACCAACCAGTCGTGCATCGGGCGCGGCGTCGTCACGGCCGAGGCCGTCGAGGCGCTGCACGCCTTCATGCGCGCCGAGCTTCGCGCTCGCGGCGTCGAGCTGGTCGGTATCTTCGTCTGCCCGCACGTGCCCGAGGACGAGTGTGCTTGCCGCAAGCCACGGCCTGGGCTGCTCGAGGAGGCCGTCGCCGCGAGCGGGATCCCACGTCGCGAGACGGCGTTCGTCGGCGACGCTGCGCGAGACCTCGAGGCCGCTCTCGTCGCCGGCGTCGCGCCGGTTCTCGTGCGCACCGGCAAGGGGCGCGACACCGAGCGCGAGCTCTCCGGCGGGCGAGGGGGCGAGGTGCTGGTGTTCCAAGACCTGGGCGAGGTCGTTCGATGGTGCACGGGACCGTGGACGTGATCCGGAGCGTCAGATGAAGAGCGCGGAGATCATCGATCGACACCTGCGCCTGGTCGAGGCGTGCCACCATGACCTCCAGTCATTCGTCGCGGCCGTCGCAGAGCGCATCGGCGCCACCTTCGCGCGGGGTGGCCGCGTCCTCGCGTGCGGCAACGGGGGCAGCGCCGCCGACGCGCAGCACTTCGCTGCGGAGCTCGTCGGACGCTTCGTGCGCGCGCGCCGAGCGCTGCCGGCCCTCGCGCTCACGACCGACACGTCGACCCTGACCGCGATCGGCAACGACTTCGGCTTCGAGCGGATCTTCGCGCGCCAGGTCGAGGCGCACGGCCGCGAGGGAGACCTGCTCCTCGCGATCAGCACGAGCGGCAATTCGCCGAACGTCCTGGAGGCGGCGCGTTGCGCGCACCAGCAAGGGATGTCGATCGTGGCGCTCACGGGCGAGGGCGGCGGCCGCCTGGCCGCTGCGGCCGATGTGCTGCTCGCGGTCCCCTCGACCGACGTCGCGCGAATCCAGGAGGTCCACGAGCTCGCGCTGCACGCAATCGTCGCCATCGTCGAGGAGCGCCTCGACCCGACGGAGCCACATACGTGACCGCCTCGCCCCGCGACCTGCTCTCACTCGCCTCGCGCCTCGGCGCGCTCTCCATCGCCGTGGTGGGCGACCTGATGCTCGACGACTACCTCGAGGGGGCCGTGCGCCGCATCTCGCCCGAGGCGCCCGTTCCAGTGGTGCGCGTGCAGCGCCAGTTCCATCGGCTCGGCGGCGCGGCGAACGTGGCGCGCGCCGTGACCACGCTCGGAGCGCAGGCGACCCTCCACGGCGTCGTCGGCAAGGACGCGCCTGGCGACGACCTCGTCGCGACCTGTGAGCTAGCGCGGGTGGGCGTCCGGGGCGTCGTGGTCCACGACGCGCGCCCCACTACGCGCAAGCTCCGCATCCTGGCCCAGCACCAGCAGGTCCTCCGGCTCGACTGGGAGGACGCGAGCGCGATCGACGCGCGCACCGCGGAGGCCTTGCTCGGCGGACTGCGTGGCGCCGAGCGCACCTCGGCGATCATCGCGAGCGACTACTCGAAGGGGGTGCTCACCGACCTGACCATCCGCGGTCTCGTCGACCACGCGCGCACGCACGGTGTGCCCCTGCTCGTCGATCCGAAGAGCGAGGACTATTCACGATACCGAGGAGCGACTGTCGTCACGCCGAACGCGCACGAGCTCGAGGTCGCCGCGGGGCGTGCGATCGATCCGGCCGATGACGTCGCCCTCGAGGCTGCAGCACGCACTTTGCTCGCGAAGGCCGAGATCGAGGCGATGGTCGTGACCCGCGGCGAGCGCGGGATGCTCGTGGTTCCGCGCGAGGGCGCCGCCATCCGCATCGCGGCCGTTGCGCGTGAGGTCTTCGACGTGACGGGCGCCGGCGACACCGCCATCGCGGTCACTGCGCTCGGGCTCGGCGCGGGGATGTCGCTGGCGACCGCCGTGACCCTCGCGAACGCCGCCGCGGGGGTGGTCGTCGGCAAAGTCGGGACGGCCGATGTGACCCTCGCGGAGCTGGCCGCGGCGCTGCCGGGGGCCCGGACGACCAGCAAGGTCTTGCGGCACGAGGAGCTCGCCGAGCGCATCGCGTGGTGGCGGCTGCAGAAGAAGACGATCGTCTTCACCAACGGCTGCTACGACCTCGTGCACGCCGGGCACCTGTCGCTGCTGCGCTCGGCGGCGGCGCTCGGCGACGTGCTCCTCGTGGGGCTGAACAGCGACGCCTCCGTACGCCGTCTGAAGGGGGCAGAGCGGCCGCTGATCGGCGAGGACGAGCGCGCGGAGATGCTCGCCTCGATCGAGAGCGTGGGTGCCGTCGTGCTCTTCGAGGAGGACACGCCGCTCGCGCTCATCGAGCAAATTCGCCCGGACGTGCTCGTCAAGGGTGCCGACTATCGCGTCGAGCAGGTCGTCGGCCGAGAGGCCGTCGAGGCCCACGGTGGGCGCGTCGAGCTGGTGCCGCTGGTGCCAGGTCGCTCCACGACCGACATCATCGGCCGCATCCGGAGCTCGCGGTCGTGAACGCTCTCGACCCGGTCCGCGTTCGTGCGGGGATCGGCGAGGTGGCTCGTCGGTCCATCAACGCGGGGCTCGTCGTCGCGCGGGATCTCGCGTTTCTGCGTATGCGCGCGCCGCGCGAGCCGGCCCGAATCGTGGTGCACTTCGTCGGCAACATCGGCGACATCGTCGTCGGCACGCCGACCCTCATCGCGCTTCGAGAGCGCTTCCCGCGCGCGACCATCACGCTTCTCACGTCGGCGGGGCCGCGCGGGCTGCCAGGCGCGTTCGACCTGCTCGACGGCGCGCCCCACGTCGATCGCATCGAGACCTACGCGCTCGAGGACCTCCGGGCGCGCGGCGGGGCGGCGGCGCTGCTGGGCGCGACGCGCCGTCTGGCGCCCGACCTCTTGATCATGCTGCCGACCGCCGACATCGACGCGGTGAGGCTGCTGCGGAATCTCGCCTTTGGGCGGCTCGCAGGCGCGTCCTTCGTCGAGGGGCTGTCCTTGACGTCGCCGCCGCTGTGGGTGCGCGATCGCGCCGCATCGGGGCCAATGGTGCACGAGGTCCAGCGGCTGCTTTCGCTTCTTCGTCCGCTGGGCATCGTCGATCCTCCGATCCGCTTCGAGTTCGCGCCGACGACCGCCGACGAGCGCGCGCGCGTCGCAGCCTTCGTCCCCGGCGGGGCGCGCGTCGTCGCGCTTTGCCCCGGGGGCAAGCAGCTCGGACACCTCTGGCCTGCCGATCGCTTCTCCGCCGTGGCTCGGAGGCTCAGCGATCAATTCGGTCTCGGCCTGGTGGCGATCGGCTCGGGGGCCGAGCGCGGGATTTGTCAGGCGGTGCTCGATGGGGCAGGCGGCGGCATGAACGCCGCGGGCGAGCTGTCAATCCGTTCGACGGCGGAGCTGCTGAGCCGGGCGGCGTTACTGGTGACGAACGACACCGGCCCAATGCACCTCGCCGCCGCCGTGGGCACGAGGGTGGCGGCGATCTTCGGCTCGCGCGACTTCGCAGGCCGCTGGTACCCCTACGGACAAGGGCACGAGATCTTCCGCGCGCGGCGCTTCTGCGAGACCTGCTTTCGCGCGCCGACGCTGACCGACCACTGCGTTCGCAGCATCTCGATCGATGACGTGCTCGCCGGCTGTTCGCGCATACTCGGCGCGTCGCCGCGGTCACCGGCGCGGGCCGAGGCATGAGCGCGAGCACTCCGCCGCCCGCGGAGCGCCTCTGCCCGGCATGCGGCGGCCGCGCCTTCGCGGCCGTCGGCACTACAGCCTACGCGGCGTGCGCGGCGTGCGGCACGCTCGTCAGTGGCGCGCCGGAGGGCTCATACTCCGAGGCGTACTACTACCACGACGATGCCTTCGAGCGGCACGAGCGCCGGCGCGGTGAGCTGCAGTGGGCGTTCACGCGTGAGCTTGCGCGGGCCCTCGGACGACGGGCGCCGAAGCTGCGCGGAGCGAGGACGTTGGAGGTGGGTTGCTCTCGCGGCTTCTTCGTGGAGGCGCAGCTCCGACGTGGCGTTGACGCGCGAGGCATCGATCTCTCGGCGCGTGCCCTCGAGCGCGCCTCGGCGCGCGGCCTCGGCGCGCGCTGCTCCCTCGCGGATGCGGCGCGCCCGCTCGGCGCGGCGGAGCCGGTGGACGTGGTGTTCGCATGGGAGCTGCTCGAGCACTTCGACGACCCGACCGCCTTTCTCGGCCAGGTGCGCGGTCATCTGCGCGAGGGCGGCTGGTTCCTCGGTAGCACCCCCAATGGGGGGAGCATCTTCCGCACGCTGCTGGGCGATGCCTGGCACGGCTGCGGCATCCCGCAGTATCACCGCGCCTACTACCACGAGCGCTCCATTGCCCGGATGTTCGAGCGGCGCGGCTTCGAGCTCGCGGTAGCCATGTCGCGGACCGATGTCGCGAGCGCGCTGGTGTTCAAGAACGCGGCGACGGCGCTCGCCGAGCGGTGGATGCGAACTCGCTGGCTGCCGGCCAGGACGGCGCTCGCAGCGGCACTCGCGATCCCAGAGAAGCTCCTCGAGGCGGCGAGCGGCCGGGTTTCCTTCCTCGGAGGCGAGACGCTGCTCTTCGCGGCGCGTCGGGTGCGCTGACCCACGCGGGGCGCTCCGCTCGCCCGCCTTGGTCGGTCGTGCCGCTGGCTCGCTCGTCGGCTGGCTTGGACGGGTGGCGGCTTCGAGGCCACAACCCAAGGCTGCTACCGTCGGTCGCGCGCGCCCGGCGTCGATCGCCGCGCATGCGCCTTTGCGAGCTGTTCGGCCAGGAGCGCGGCCAGCGCCGCCCAAAGGACGCTTCGCGTCGCGGCGGCAACCTCCAGGTTCTCGGCCAATATCACGGTCGAGAAGGCGGACACGGCGACGGCGATGCGCTCCGGGTGCAACGCGAGCGAGCCGATGGTCGCTGCCTCCAGCAGAACCATGAACGTCGCGAAGAAGGCCGCGACGAGGATGATTCCAGGCCATCCGCCGCGGTACCAGGCGTCGGGCAGCATGGCGTGCGGAATGCTGCTCTCCCAAGAAATATAGAAGCCGAAGTCGTTCAGGATGAAGTGCCGCGGCAACTGCACGGACCGTCCTGAGAGGTTCAGGCCGGGCACGATGCCCCGGAGGATGGAAGCGGGCACGTCGACCAGGCCGTTCCTCTCGAAAGGAATCTCGTCTGGCACGCGAGTCAGCACCGCGTGCTGACCGTCACGCAGCAAACGGCGGAGCGCGCTCTGTGTTACGCCCGCAGTGTCGCTCCCGCGCCCAACCTCATCGAGATGTTCTAGGCGATCGACGGCCACGTCGGCCGACCTTCCGCGCGCGTCCGAGCGCAGCAGGTCACCGGCGTACATGCCGGCACCGAAGAGGAGCAGGCCGAAGGCGGCGGCGACGGCGAGCTGGCCGCGCCGCAGTGGTCGAGCCAGCGCCCAGCCAATCCCGATGGCCAGCACCGGCATGATCGCGAAGGTTCGACTCCCGCCCGCGAGCGTGATCGCGACGTAGACGACGATGAGTGGAACCAACGCGCGATGGGTCGCGACGCCCCGCCGGAAGGCAACGCCGATGAAGAACGCGAAAGGCAGAAAGTAGCCGGCATGGAGCGTGCCGTAATATGCGAGCCACGGCAGCCCATCCAAGAGTCGGAAGTCGATGACGAGCCGAAACAACATTGCCGTGCCGCCAAGCCACTGGAGCGTCGTCAGCGCGGATGGCGTGAGCCCGCGAAGGCTCGGCTCCCACCCATCCGCCGCGCGACGGTCGACGACGGCGTAGATGAGTCCGACGCTGAAAATGACCAGGTGGAAGACGATGACCGCCAGTGCCTGGTGAACGGCGCCATCGTGATAGGAGTACTGCCCATAATTGTTCTCATACGAAACGTCGCCTTCCAGCATGGTGAGCAGCACCAGCGCGGCGGGTTGCGTGCACGACACGATGAGGAACACCGGAATGAACCGGAACGGGCGCGGAGGCGCCACCCGCTCGAGCACGTAGATCATCGTCGCGCTCAGCAGCAACACCCCGCCATGGGCCAACAGGGTGTCTCGCTCGGGCGCCTCGCGGAAGAACGCGTAGCCGAGCGAGACGAGCCCGATCGCCGAGAGGACGAGGAGCACCAGCGCTGAAAGCGGGCCCGCGCGCCCCCGCCATGGAGTCGCCCCGACGTCAGCCGCGCCTCGGTCCGGCGGCTCGGACGCGTCCAACGCCACGGTGCCCGCTCCGTTCATCTGACACGCTCGCCAACAGGGGCGTCGCGAACTTCGGGTTGCCTCACGCTGCGCGAGGCAAAGAGCGCTTCACGCACGCCTGCAGCCGCCGCTCGGGGCGTGTGTCCCGCCACCGCGGTGCGGGCGTGGGCTCGGGCGGCTGCGAGCAGCTCGCGATCACGGGCGAAGCGCGCCAGCTCCCCCGCGAGCGCGTCGACGTCGTCGAACGGCACCACCGCACCGGCATTTCGCCCGACGACCAGGTCGTCGCCGCTGCCCACGCGATCGCTCAGGATCGCGGCGCACCCCATCGCCATGGCTTCGTTCACGACGAGCCCCCATGGCTCGTGCGAGGGCAGGACCAGCGCGTCGGACGCCGCGTAGAGGGACGGCAGCTCGCGCTGATTGCGAAAGCCGAGCAGGCGCACGCGCGGATTCCCGGCGACCTCGCGACGGAGCGCCTCCTCTTGCTCGCCGGACCCCACGAACAGCAGCGAGGCGTCGGCGCCTGCTCGGGCATACGCGCGCGCGAGGAGCAGAGGGCGCTTCTTCTCGATGAGCTTCGCGCAGGACACGAACACGACCTCGTTGGGCGCGATGCCGAGCTCCTTTCGGCGCGCGGCGCGCAGCTCGGCGTGCCGCGGCCACGCCGCGTCGGAGAGCGACGTGTCTGCCGTGTAGGGGTAGTCGTGGATGTGCTCGTCACGAACCCCGGCGGTACGGAGGTAGCGCCGCGAGCGCGAGCCGATCGCGAGGGCTCGGTCGTCCTCCCGGTAGTGCCAGGCGAACAGCGCCCGCTTTCCGGCACGGAGCCACAGCCGCCTGAGACCCTCCTCGAGCGTCGTCTCGGAGAGATGAATGACCGCGATGCCGTGACGTCGCGCAGCGGCCACCGCTTGCAGGTATGCGACCCGCGCATAGCCGGGCACGACGATCGCGTCGAAGCCGCCGGTCGCGATGGCGCGCGCGATGCCGCTGGAGCGGAAGCCGAAATCACCAGGGAAGCCGGCGGCGCCAGGGACGAAGCGATGCTCGTAGCCCCCGAGCAGGGGGACGTCGAACAGGATCTCTTGCCCGAATTGCCGGTCCAGCGAGGGCTTCGTCCCGTGCTCGGAGAGGTACAGCGCCTCGAAGTCGAGGTCATGCATCTTCGCGAGCTCGCGGAAGACGGGTACCTGATACTGAATCGGGTGGGTCACCACCCAGCCGAGCCGCTGTCGCATCACGCCAAGGCTCCTTCCGCCGAGCGCGCCGTCGAATTGCCGAGCGCGCCGTCGAGGACCTGCTGCGCGAGGTGGGTGTAGCGCAGGGTGCGATCGACGATCGCGTGGGCCTCGCTGGCGATCGAGACACGCTCGTCGTCGTGCCGCAGGTAGTGCTCGACGCGCGCCTGACACTCGCCCGGGTCGGCGAAGTACGCGCCCGCTGTGCCCTCCGAAAAGAGCTCCTGCGCGCCGCTCGTGCGATTCGAGAGCGCGAAGCCGCCCGCGCCGGGCACCTCGCACGTGCGCATGTTCACCCCGTCGGGCAGGTTCTGCGCGCGCACCAGGTTCAACACGATTTTCGAGCTGCGCATCACGTCGGCGCTCTCGCGGCCGTGCAGCAGATCGCCTTGCCAGCAGCGCCGAAGCGCGCTGGACCGCTGCGTCCTCTTGGCCCAGAGATCGCTTCCCCAGATCTTCAAGGAGAAACGGCGTGCGAGTGGCTCGAGCCACGCCTCCCGCTCTCGATCCCAGTTTCCGATGAACACGAGCTCGTGTTCGGGCGCGCTCGAGAGCGTTCCCGCTGGGTGGATACCGGGGTCCCATCCGAAGGGAAGCAGCCGCGAGTTGCGCGCGCCGAGCTCCTCGGCGACACCCAAGAGCCGCCGGCTCCAGACGAAGTAGACGTCGACTTCCCGCGGCGCCTTCAAGAACTCCGGGCGTCGCGCCGGGAAGCGCTCAAACGGATTGTCGGCATGGAAGAGGGCGACCTTCGCGTACCGCCCCGCCTCGCGTAGCGCCTCTGGCATGAGCATTTCGCCGTTCAGCAGGAATGCGACGTCGGGCGCAGAGGTTCGAACCGCCTCCACGAACCGCTGATTCCATCCGCGTGAGCCCGCGCGGCGCGCGGCGAGGCTATCGATCGCCAAGCGGTAGCCGACGCGGCTGCGTATCCACGGGTGGAGGTGGTGTGACATCTCGTGGACGTCGAGCCGCACGACCTCATGCCCGAGCGCCTGGAAGCCGCGCTCGTAGGACGCGCCGAGGTGGTACTGGTCGAAGATTCCGTAGATCAGCACTTTCACCGGGTTTCACCTCTTGTGCACACGAAAGTGCACGATGGTGCGCGTGAGCACCGGGACCCCGGGCTGCAACCGGAGAAGCGTCCTGGCGAGCTCGATGATTGGCATTGGGGTGAGCCTGCCGGTGGCGCCAGCGATCGCAGTCTTGAGCCAGGCGTCCATACGTATTTCCTGACCGCTCTACAGACGGGCGGCTCAGTGCTCGGTGCTTGCCGCCGGCGGCGGGGGTGCTTCGGGCCCGTCGGCGTGGAGCGGCTGCTCGTCCGCCGCGTAGTACGGCTTGCGCCGGTAGTAGTAGTGGTAGCCGCTGTACTTGCCGTACTCGCCGCGCCCGAAATCGACGTCGTTGAGCACGACGCCGATCACGTGATCCTTGACGTCGAGGAGGTGGCGGATCCCCTGGCGCACTGCCGAGCGATCGGTCCGGAATGCGCGCGCCACGACGACGATGCCGTCGGTCAACTTGCCCAGGATCGCCGCGTCGGTCACGGGCAGGATCGGCGGGCTGTCGTAAATGACGCGGTCGAAGCGCTCGTGAAGCTGCTCGGCCAGCCGCTTGAAGGCGTCGCTTTGCAGCATCTCGGCCGGGTTGGGCGGAACGGGGCCGGACGTGAGGACCCAGAGGTTCTCGACCGCCGTCTCGCGGATACACTCATCGAGCGACGCCTGCCCGGTAACGGCGAGCGTGACGCCCACGTCGTTCGGCTGGCTGAAGGTGCGGTGGAGGCGCGGACGGCGCAGGTCCGTGTCCACGATGAGCACGCGCAGGCCGCTCTGGGCGAGAACGGTGGCGATCGAGCAGGCGACCGTCGTCTTGCCCTCCTCGGGCACGGCGCTCGAGACCAGGATCCGCTTGTAAGGACGATCGGGCGACATGAACGCCAAATTCGTACGAATGACACGGGTCGCCTCGGCCACCCCGCCAAGCGGCGCCGCGGCGACGACGAGGTCGCGGTCCTGCAGGCCCGCGACCTCTGCCCGTGTCGGCGACCGTCGCCGCGACGAACGGCCGTAGCGGGGACGTGTCGAGCTCGAGATCTCCGGCAGCAGCCCGATGCAGGGCACGCCGAGGTGCGCCTCGACGTCGGCTGGGGTCTTGATCGACCGGTCGCTCCACTCGCGGGCTAGGGCGGCGAGGATCCCGAGGAATAGCCCTGCTGCGGCGCCGGCCGCGACGTTCATCGGGACGTTTGGCCGAACCGGCGCCTTCGGCTCCGTGGCGTCGTCGACGACGCGCACATTGTTGAAGTTCATCATTCGCGTGAGATCGGTCTCGCGCGTGCGCTCGAGCACCATGCTGTAGAGGTGCTCGTTGTTCACCTTCGTGCGGTTGAGCTGGTTGAAGGTGATCTCGTAGGACTGGAGCTCGTGGGCCTGCTTCTTCAGGTCTGCCTCCCGCGTCCTCAGCGTGGTCAGCTGCTTGTCGACCTCGGCCACCGCCTTCGCCGCAGCGCCGCGGATGTTCCAGACCTCCGTCCGAATGGACTTGGCCGTGGCCGTCATGGCCGCCTTCTCGCCGAGCACCTTGGGGTGGTTCTCGTCGAGGGTCGCGCGCAGGGTTTCGAGCGCGAGCTCCTCGTTCGCATAGTCGCTGCGAAGCCCGCTCAGCACGCCGCTTTGGAGGAGCTCGGACGCAGCGGCCTGGAGGGGGTCGTCGGTCTTGACGGCGTCGAGCTCGGCGGCGTGTGCTGCCAGCGCCGCACGCTGTGTCTGGAGATTGCCGATGTCTTTGGAGAGCTGGTCGAGCTCCGCCGAGAGGATGTTGTGGCTGTCTTCGAGCGAAACCGAGAGGACGTTGTTCTTCTGCCGGAAGTCATTCAGCGCGACCTCGCTGTTTTCGAGCTCGACCTTGAGGTGGTCGAGCTGGCCGTTCAGCCATTCGACGGCGCTGGTCGACACGCTCGAGGCGTCTTGGAGGTTCTGCGCGAGGTAGGTGCGCACGACGGTGTTCAGCACCATCTCCGCGCGCTTCGGGTCACTGTCTTCGTAGCGCACGTACGCGAGGCTCGAGTCCTTGACCCCCTCGACGGAGAGCCGGCCGATGAGCGCACGGGCGGCGTCCTCAACCGGAATGGGCTTGAAGCGCCCTCGGTCCTTCGGCTTCACGCCGAGGAAGCCGGGGTCCGCCTGCAGCCCGAGCGTGCGCACCACCGAGCCTGCGACCCGAAGCGAGCGGATGACGTGGAACTCGGTCTCGAAGAATTCCCGGTGATTCCAGTAGGCGCCGGACCCGCGCTGGACGTACTCGACCTTTCCGCCGAGCGGGCGGGGCGGATCAGGATCGAGGCGCAGCATGGCCTCGGCGCGGTACTGCTTCACCTGCCCCAGGGACCAGAAGACGGTGGCGGTGAAGACCGCGATCCAACAGGCCAACACCAGAAGCAAGTGCTTCCGCGCGATGGCAAGCGCTTGGGCGGTCGACAGGCCGGCGGCCTCGACTGCTGCCACCCGCGAGGTCTGGGCGCTGGATTCCATGGAGCCGTTAGGCCGGGTTGGTTGAGGACCGGTAGCGTAGCATTCAGTTGGGGGGGCGGTGGGGCCGGCGAGCCGCGGCGGCCCGCGTGAATAGCACGACGCGCGGCGCAACAGAGGCTCCAGTCGCGCCTGCGCGCGCGGCTGTCGTCCTTCGCCGCGCGGACCCCGTGCACCGGTGAGAGGTGCATGCGCGCGCACGCGAGGTCGTCGCGTGCATTTCTATTGCGCGTGCCTCGCCGGCGCGCGAGACAGAGCAGGGCCCCAGCGAAAGGCGAGCGAGCGGCGTTCATGTGCGGGATCCTCGGCGGAGTTGGTGTGGACCTCGAGGTGGCATCGCTCGACCGCGCGCTCGCGGCGATGGGCCACCGCGGGCCCGACGGGGAAGGGCGCTTTCGCGGCGGCGGCGTCTTTCTCGGACACCGCCGGCTCGCGATCATCGACACCTCGGCGGCCGCCGATCAGCCGATGACGATCGCGGGTTGCGGGACCCTCGTCTTCAACGGCGAGATCTATGATTTTCGGCGTCACCGCGAGCTGCTCGAGGCCGAAGGCATCCGCTTCGAGACCGACTCCGACACGGAGGTCCTGCTCCGCGGGCTCGCACGCCATGGAGTCGCGTTCCTACCGCGGCTCCACGGTATGTACGCTTTTGCCTGGCTCGACGACACCGGCCGCAGGCTGATGTTGGCGCGCGATCACGCCGGCATGAAGCCCCTTTACTTGGCCCGTACGCACGGCGGGCTGCTCTTCGCGTCCGAGGTCCGGACCTTGGCGACGCTGATGCGCGCTGCGGGCGTGCCCGTACGCACGAGCGCGGCGGCGCTCGCTGCGTTCCTCGGCTGGGGGTGCGTGCCGGAGCCGCACACCGTGCTTGACGGGGTCGAGATGCTGCCTGCGGCTAGCACGCTCGAGATCGACGCGCGGACGGGCGCCGTGCTCGCCCGCGCGCCGGTCCAGACTGCGCCCGCCGCCGAAGGCCTCGAGCCCGCCCTGCGCGCCGCGACTCTCCGACACCTGGTCGCCGACCATCCGGTCGCGCTCTTCCTCTCCGGGGGCATCGACAGCGGCGTGCTGGCGGTCGAAATGGCGCGATGGGCGTCGGCGCCGCCGACCGCGATCAGCGTCGCCCTGCGAAGTCGCGGCACGGATGATGAGCCTGACCTCGTGCGACGGCTTACACGGCGGCTTGGCATGCGCCTGCACCTGGTCGAGCTCGACGACTGGCGGCAGCGCCTTCGGGGCGCACTCGATGCCTACGACCAACCTTCGATCGACGGGCTGAACACGTTCGTGATCTCCGGCGTCGCGCGCGAGCTCGGCTTCAAGGTCGCGCTCTCCGGCGTCGGCGCGGACGAGGTCTTTGGCGGCTACTCCAATCTGCGCGCGCGCGCGCTTCCCGCAGGTCCGCTCTGGCGCCGCCTGCCGGGCGTGCCTTTGGCCGCGCGGCTGCTCGATCGGACCTTGTCACCGAAGCTGCGGCGGGCCGCAGCCCTCCTCGAGGGCGCAAAGGATGGGGCGAGACCGCAGCGGTCCTATCGGCGCGTCTACACGCGCGCCCGCGTCGCCGAGCTGATTCCTGGCGGACGAGAGCCGACGGCGCTGCACGAAGACGGCGACGTGATGGCACTCGAACGGGCGACCTACCTGCGCGACATGCTGCTTCGCGATACCGATGTGATGTCGATGGCGCACGGCGTGGAGGTGCGCGCGCCGTACCTCGATCCAGCGGTCCTTGCGGTCGGCGCGTCGTTCGGCGGTGAACTACTCCGTCGCGACAAGCCGCCGAAGTGGGTGCTGCGCGAGGCGTTTCGCGACGCGCTCGGCGAGCAGGCCGCGGGGCGCGCGAAGACGGGCTTCACGCTCGACGTCGCCGGCTGGCTTCGGGACGACGGCCGCGATCTGCTCGAGGATGCGAGGCTGGGGGTCATGCGCTCCGGGCTCGTCGAGCCAGGCGCCTTCGCGGCCGAGTGGTCGCGGTGTGTGGCCGCTCTTTCGCGCCGTCACCCCGCCGCGTGGGTGCGCGCCTTCGCCTGGGTGCAGGTGCACCGCCAGGTCGAACGCTGGGGGGCGCCATGAGCAGGCAGCGAAGCCTTGCCGGGGGTCGCGCATGCACGTGCTGATCCTCTCGTTCGGGCTCGTGGAGGAGGGGGGCGGGCCCGGCGTGGCCGTCGTCGGCTTCGCGGAGCAGCTCGTGCGGCGCGGGGCTCGCGTGACCGTCATCGCCGCGCATCGCGACGGGCGATGGATCGTGACCGCCGAGGACGCCCGCAGGGCTGGGTACGACATGGTTCGCCTCGCACCGAGCGCCCGCGGAGCGCGGACGTGGAGGATGCTCGAGGCCGCGCGCGCCGCGGTCGGCAAGGATCGCGACGTGGTTACTTGGGTCAATGGCATTTGGGGCTCGGCGTCGCTCGTCGCAACCGCGCTCTGGCGCGAGCGCGACGTGCCGTTCGTGGTCCGGCCGGCAGGGAGTCTAGGCGTGGCCGCGCTCCGGTATGGGGCGTGGAAGAAGGCCCTGTACTACCGCGCCATCGAGCGGCCTATCCTCCGGCGCGCTGCGGCCCTGCACTGCATGTCTGGGCGAGAGCGCGACGAACTGCCCGTCGAGCTGCGGCCGCGCGCATTCGTGGTGCCGACGGGGGTCGACCTTCCCGAGCGAGCCCCGCCGATGGACACTCCGAGGCTGATCCTCGGAGTCCTCGCGCGCGTGCATCCCATCAAGCGCCATGGTGCCGCCTTGGACGCCGTCGAGGCGCTCGTTCGCCAGGGACACGACGTCGAGCTCGAGATCGCCGGCGCCCGAGAAGTCGGCGACTATGCCAAATCACTCGAGCACCGTGTCGCCGCGTCGCCCGCGTTGGCTGACCGCGTGCGCTTTCTCGGGCACGTCCAGCGCCGCGATGTTGCTGGCGTTGTCGCTCGTTGGCGCTGCGCACTCCTGCTCTCGGAGCAGGAGAATTTCGGCCACGCCGTGGTCACCGCAGCCGCCGCAGGGGTGCCGACCGTGGTCTCGCCCGGCGTTGGCCTGGGCGCCGATCTAGCGCGCGCAGGAGCGGGCGTCGTCGCGGAGGGGCCGGGCGTCGTCGACGGCGCGCGCGGCTTCCTGAGCGCGGATCGCGAGAGTGTCGCGAATCGATGTCGTGCGTTCGCAGAGCTGTATGGCTGGGATGATGTCGGCCGGAAGCTCCACGCACAGCTCGCCAGCGTGCTCGAGGCCCGCCGAGCGGAGCCCGTCAAGTCGGTCGAGCTGGTCGGTCCGGACGGCGGGACCAAACCGCGTGCCAATGCGCAGCGGCAGCGTCACCCCGCCTCGCGTGGTAACTGATCAGTTCTCGAGCGTGGGGAGACCCTGGTGGCATACGACCTCTATCTGGACTGGAAGAGCTGGGACCCGAGCCGCTTCATGGCGCTCTCCGACTACGAGAGCGCCTACTACGAAGGGGAACTGCGCGGTCTCGATCTCGCGGGTCGGCAGGTGCTCGAAGTGGGCTTCGGGAGCGGCTCGTTCCTGGAGTTCTGCCGCCGTCGTGGCGGGCACGTCTGTGGCACTGAGCTCATTCCGGCGCTACGAGAGAGGGCCGAGGCCGCAGGCGTGGAGGTGCTTTCCTCGACGCCTAGCGTGATCGCTGAGAAGTTCCCGGCCCGCTTCGACCTCGTCGCTGCCTTCGACGTGTTCGAGCACCTCACGTTCGATGAGCTGGTCCGCTTCTTCGAGAGTGCCACGAAGCTACTGCGGCCGGGCGGGGTGCTGGTCGCACGCTTCCCCAATGGACAGAGCCCTCTCGGACGAGTCTTCCAGCATGGCGACCACACGCACCGCACCGTGCTCTCCGCGTCGATCGTGCGTCAGCTTCTCGTGGGCTCGGCGTTCGAGATCGTGCACGCGGGCAACCCGTTTCACCCGCGTACGGGGCCGCTGCCGAAGAGGATCGCGAGCGGCCTTCGGTGGGCGTCCCAACGCGCGGCAGAGTCGGCCATTCGAGCGGTGTACGGCTTGAACGTGCCGCTGCATCCCAACACCGTCATCTACCTACGGAAGGCGCAGTAGTCGCGCCGGGCGCGACGACCGCCGCACTCTTCGAGCTCCATGATCCCCCAGCTACCCTCTCGGCTCGCCGGCGTGCTGCCGCCCATCTGCCATGTTCATCCGCCGCGCAGCGGCCTGGGCAACATGCTCATCGTGTGGGCGCGCGCGCGCGTCTTCGCCGAGCTAAATGGCCTCCCGCTCGTGGCCACGGGTTGGCTCCGTCCGCGGATCGGTCCCTGGCTGCGTCGTGAAGATCGGAAGCGGTTCTACGGAACCACCTTCCGGCAGCCGCGCATGGTCGACGTCGCCCATGCACGGACGCTCTCCGCGCTCGGCCATTGTGTCCACGAGCCGCCCGTCGCGCGCGTGATCGGCGGCGCGGAGCGCGGCAAGGTCTATTTCTTCGAGAAGCTCCCGCACTCGCTCGCGTACTTCGACGACCTCCGCGCGCACAGGGAGCTGCTGCGTCGGGAGCTGCCGACGTTGTTGACCGGCTCGGTGCTCACCGCGCTTGCCTCGGCCGACGCGCCGACGATTGGCGTACACGTGCGTCGCGGCGACTTCATGGAGTTGAAGGCTGGGCAGGACATCTCGCGCAACATGGCGCGAGCCCCGCTCTCCTACTTCGCGCGCATGATCGCGACGATCCGTGAGGTGCACGGCTCGGAGCTTCCGGCGACGATCTTCTCCGACGGCTACGACCACGAGCTCGCGGAGCTCCTCGAGCTGCCAGGCGTCTCACGAGCGCCGAGGCGCGCCGACGTCGTCGATCTTCTCGCGCTCTCGCGCAGCAAGGTCATCGTCGCGTCGCCGTGGAGCACGTTCAGCCTGTTCGCGGCGTTTCTCTCCGACGCGGCGGTCATCCAGTTCCCCACCGACTCGACGACGGCGATCCGCGCAGACGATGTGCGCGCACGCTCCTACGAGGGGGTGCCGCCCGGGACCGTCGCGGAGTGGCCACGGCTGTTGCTAGAGGCGATACGCTCCATATGAGACGTCGACGACGATGGTCGGCTCACGGCTGCAACGGCACACCGCCCGTCGCGCGCAGCGCGCTCTGCGCGCGCGCCTCCGTGGCCTTCTTCAGGCGCTCCGCGTAGCGCGGTTCGTCCGGGTGCGCGTCGGCGAGCTTGCGCCACGACGCCTCGGCCAGCGGCCACCGATCGAGTCGCTCGGCCACCTCGGCTGCGGAGTCCAAGTAGGCGAGCCCATCGGCGGAGGCCGCTGCTGCGTCGAGGTAGTGGACCAAGGCGAGCGCGGGTCGGCCGCGCTGAAGCTCGACGTCGCCAAGGATGGCGTGCAAACGTGGCATCGAGCCGAAGCCGGCAGCGATCACGCGCTTCAGGCGTTCGATCTCCTTCTCGACGGCAGCGAGGCCGAGCCGCTGCCCTCGTGTCCGGATCAACGCCTCGAGCAACTCCGCCGAGTCCGGCAGCACCGCGAGCCCGCGTTCGAGGTCGACCTCGGCCGCCAGGGGCGCGCTCTCCAAGGCTGCCTCAAGCGCGTAACCGTCGCTCCTTGTCGGCGCGGTCTTCTCGAGCTCGACGGCGAGCCGCCTGGCAGTGCGGCCGTCGCCCGCCGCCTGCGCCGCCTCGATGCGCCGCCGGCGCGCGGCCACGGCCGGCGGGAAGCGGAGGATGGCTACTGCGTCCAACGCCGCGGAGTCCTCGGCACGCCCAGTCTCACGCAAGCGTAACGCCGCGCTGTCGAGCGCCCGCTCGGTCGTCGCCACGGACAGCAGATCCTCGAGAGGCGCCTGCGTCGTGATCATCTCATTGACGATCGCGGCCGTCATGTCCTCGGAGAGCCGCAGCGCCTCCCGATACTCAGCCCAGGCTTGAGGCTTCCGGCCGACGGCCACGAACCAGCGCCCGAGCCAGAAGTGCGGCTGGGCGTGCGTGGGCGCGAGCGTCACCGCGCGCGCCAGCGATTGGCCCCCCCGGAGCTCGGTGAAGAAGCGCAGGCCCTGCAGCATCGCGAAGTACGGCTCCGAGGGGTGCCGCCGGAGCGCCCCCTGGATCGCGTCGCCCGCGCTCGCGAGGTCGTTCGCGTGAGCCCGGGCCCCGAGCGCGCGCGCTTCGTCGTCCACGAGGCGCCCACGAATCGGCAGCACCAATGCGAAGGCGACCGCCGTGACGACGAGCGCGAACGCCAGCGCTGGCCAGCTGGCACGAGGCTCCACGCGTCGCGCTGCCCGTCGAACCTCGCCGCCGGTGATCACGGCGAGGAGCGTCGCGGCGAGCAGCGCGGCGCCGACGAACTCCATCGAGAAGTCCCCGAGATCGTGCACCGCGAGCCCGCCGAGCGCGACGAGGCTACCCAGGGTGAGCGGACGCGAGAGCGTCCTGCGCAGCGAGCGAAGCGTCGCAAGGGTGAGGCAGGCGACGACGATCAGGGGCACCAGGAGGCCGAGGTCAGCGGTGAGTTGCGACGGCCAGTTCTCCGCATGCGTATAGCGGCGGTTGCCGCCCCACTGCGCGCCCGAATGAAGGGCCTCCCCCTCGTAGCCCGCGAAGGTCGAGCCGAAGGCCCCGCGTCCCGCGCCGACCCACGGAAAGTCCATCGCCATCGCGACGGCGCGCTGCGCGATCATTAGCTTCGACGCGTCGAAATCCTTGGCCTCATGCTCGACTGCCTCGCCCGCCACGTACGCAGCGCCCGCAATCGTCCCGATCGACAGCGCGCCCGCGAGCAGCCCCGCGCGCACCTTCGCGCGCAGCTCGCCGCGGTGCACCGCGGTGCCGTACCCGGCCATGACCAGGATCTCGGCCGTCAGGACCCAAATGCCGCCGCGGCTGAGAGAGAGCAGCGTCACGATCGCCGACAGCGTGCTCCCGAGCAGCGCGAGCGCGCGCGCGCCGAGGGTGCTTTGCTCGAGCGCGACCCCGAACAACACGGGCACCAGCGTCGCGGAGATCGCCGCGGCGTGGTTCGGGTTGACGACCGTCGCGATGATCGGCAGCGGCGCCTGCGAGTGCTTCGGCGTGTAGATCCCGTAGATCTTGTCGAGCCCGAAGAGCGGGTGCGCGAGCGCGACGACGTCGAAGATCACCACGGCGACGACGAGCGCCCGCACGAGCTTGTCGCGGCCGCCCTTGGTGGTCGCGAGCTGCGCGCACGCGACGAAGAAGCCGAGCACCGTGAGCGCGGTTGCCGCCATGAACCGGGTCGCCGGCGGATCGGTGGTGATCGGGTGCCAGCCGCTCGGCGCTTCGAGGAGGCGATCGGCGCCGATCCAGAGCTCCGCGCCGTGGGGGCTCAACGTCTTGAGGATGCCCGGCGGCAACGGGACGAGCTGAAGGAGCGGCGCGAGGGCGAGCGCCGCGAGCGCTGCCGTCGCGAGCTTCGCGCTGAGCCCGAGGGTTCGCCAGCCGAGGCTCGTGGCCGTGCCGGCCAGGTAGGAGC